>NZ_JBHFNU010000041.1:0-117109 GCF_041929145.1 Aerosakkonema sp. BLCC-F183
ATACGACCAACTTACCACCGACGGACTCACCCAATGGCATCCCGCTTTTCTCGCTTTGGGTAAATCCTTAGACGAATGCGCGAAAAAATATCGCGGTTTCTGTCAAAGATATAAACCCCAACCAAAAGCCAAAAAACCCGCCGCTTGGGGAAGTAAAATGTTACCCCAATTGCCGAAAATCATATCTAGGAAATCTTCATCCGGTCAATTACCTTTGTCTGGGATATGGTCATCGAGAGATAATTATATAGAAGAAGTAGCTAACCAGTTTATCGCAGCTAATCGATTTAATGTAGTGGCGCTACTATAAGATTTTGCCGAACGCAAACGGGTATAGCATCAGTCAGAACTGTCGAGACCGACTAGAGCGTCAGTCCAGTAAAAGAGATTGACAAAAGGAATATAATGTAGACTTGGCTTTAGACCACGGCAGGGCGAAGCATTTGGACAGAAAATCTTGGGTTTTGTGTAATAAATTGTCGCCCAAATGCTTCGCCCCTACATAACACATATTTCGTTCTTATTTGTCAATTTATTCTACTGGACTGGCGCTCTAGAGGGAAGGGAAGGAAAAATAGTCGGAAAAAGAGATGGAAACAACCGCTTGACAGCTTAATTTTTTTTTGTTATGCTAGAGTCGATAAGGAAGAACTATCGTGTCAGCAGCAGCAAGCACGTCGCGTTCAGAGACCTCGGCAGGGCGAAGTATTGGGATATAAAAATTGTTGCAGATGGGCGATCGATTGTCACCGTCGTCGGCAGGGCGAAGCATTCGGACATAAAAATTGTTGCAGATGGCGATCGATTGTCGCCGTCGTCGGCAGGGCGAAGCATTCGGAGATAAAAATTGTTGGAGATGGCGATCGATTGTCGCCCGAATGCTTCGCCCCTACAAAATACATATTTCGTTGTTTTTGTCAATTTATTCTAGTGGACTATTTCGCCCAAACGCAAACAGCAACAGAAAATTTTTAAAGTAAGCGATCGATGAAAAAGGAATGCAATTATCTACGGTACGCATTGCCATCATCGCGCATAAAAGAAAAAGTGCGATCGCTACTCTACTTTGAAGCGATCGAGCATAAAAGAAAAAGTGCGATCGCTACTTTCAAAAACCAATACCCAAATAACTCAACTAAGAAGCGATAACACAGACGGCGGCCCAACAATTCTAATTCCATCAGGTTGGAATACTCGCCAATCTTCACAGGTATGTATGCCGATAGAGACCTTGGCAGGGCGAAGCATTTGGACAGAAAGATCTTGAATTTGAGTTATGAATTGTCGCCCAAATGCTTCGCCCCTACACAATATATATTTCGTTCCAGAATCTAAACCTTCTAACGCCTCAATGAAAAAGTGCGATCGCGCCAGGGATGCGTAGCATTATCGATTTTGGGGATTAATCGAAGTGCGATCGAACTGTTGATAGTTAGCGAAAAAGCGATCGCCTACCAGGAATTAATCGAAGTGCGATCGCCAGAATAAAAATATTGTTTAATTGTTCAAAAAATGGTATAATTAAAGAAGGTAACAACTCCGAATATTCAGTAGGAGGCAAATATGCAAGTTAAAAGCAACACCGAAATGGGAAAAGTTTTTGCAACTCTGACAATCGTTAATCGTGCTGACGAAATTTTGGCAGAAGCGGGGGTGATACCACCAGAACAAATTCGGTCTATAACGCTCAAAAATGTATTGGTAGATACAGGAGCAACTACCTTGTGTTTACCGCCGGAAGCGATCGCCAAACTGGGACTAAAGCTACTCAAAGAAGTAGACGTAGCCACAGCAATGGGGATTGGTAAAGCGCGAATTTTCCGAGATGCCACCATATCTATGTTCGATCGCGAAGGAACGTTCGAGTGTTTGGAACTACCAGGAGGAGGAGATCCGCTTTTGGGAGTGATTCCTCTAGAAGCTTTGGGGTTAGAAATCGATTTGAAAAATCAAACTTTAAAGCCGTTACCCATCAGTCCAACCGAAACTTATTTAACGATTTTGTAGGGATGTGAATTTCGCATCGATTCTACTCACAAGTCAAAATGCGATCGCTCGGTCGAGCGCCAGTAAGTCAGCGATCGGATTTGGGAATCAATTTTAATGCAATAATACTCAAATTATAATTATTTTACCGAAGGTTAATTTAATCGTGGTTCTATTCGTGAAGTTGTGCAAAAAGCTCTTGTCACTGGTTATCTCAGTCTGGAACACCAAACCATAACTTGACCAAAGATAGACGTAACCCATTCTGTGTCTAACTTAATGTTAATTAGCCGTAGGTTGGGTTGAACGACAGTCAAACCCAACAAATAACATTTGGGTTCAGCTACCTCCGCCACCCTACAGCCGTAGGTTGGGTTGAACGACAGTCAAACCCAACAAATAACATTTGGGTTCAGCGAACTAAACCCAACCAATTTGGTATGAGTAAAGTCAACTCATTGGTGAAGATTATGAGCAGAAGAATTGCATTGTTTTCGATCTGGCTGCTATTTGTAAACTATACCATGTGGCTGGCTCCTCTCGATCGACCGGACACATGGCCTTTAGTTCAAAAGCTCTTAACACTCCAGTGGGGTAAAGTTAACGCCATTATAGCAGTCATATTCAGCCTGATGGGTGTTTGGCCGATGATTTTTGCTTGCCTGATGTTCTTTGATGGCAGAATGCAAAATTTTCGGGCATGGCCTTATTTTGTCGGTGCAAACGGAACGGGAGTAATTTGCCTTTTACCTTATTTATTCTTGCGCGATCGCCATCAGGAATTTTCCGGTAAAAAAGATAAATTGTTGAGAATTTTAGATAAGCGATCGACAGGCGTTGCGCTCCTATTAAGTACCATTGCCTTATTTGCTTACGCCATAATTGCTGGCGATTGGGTAGATTACATTCAGCAGTTTCAAACTCAGCACTTCGTTCACCTCATCAGTATCGATTTCTGCCTGATGTGTCTGGTATTTCCGATCGCAACATTATTTGATGACGATATGGCGCGTCGGGGTATTGACGATCGGCGAATTTATTGGGCAGTAGCCTTATTTCCCTTATTTGGGCCACTACTCTATCTTTGCCTGCGTCCACCGTTGCCAGAAATCAGTCCAAAAGTAGTAGAAGCTCGCCAAATGGCCTCTCTAACTAGCTCAAAACTGTGAGCGACTGGGGTGGGCAATGCTCACCCTACGATTTGGCGATCGCACTTTCCATTCCCCATCCGGAAAAGCCGTTACATTTAATTGCAATTACTCCCGCATATACTTATTTAATTTCCAGTTAAATCGCCGTAATTTTACGGATGCAATCATACCTAAACAAGGTATTTATACAGTCACGCTTATCCCAAAAAAAGCTGGCGATCGGATTTAAAACAAAAGTTAATTCAGCGAAAGACAAAATTTAGACCGCCATCATAACCACCTGGAAACTTTTGACTTGGCGCGGTTAGTGTTTGACTGAGAATTTACACTAAAATTTCGCATTTTTCCTGATGGACTAGCCAAACTTTGGGATCGGTAAATAGCTGATTTGGCTAGAAGCTCATGAAACTTAAAGTTATTAAAGATACTGTATTCAAGCAATCCCCCGTACAGGCGCTCGAACTACCCGAAGATCAAAAAGTAAATGTTGATGCCGGTAGAGTATTCGACATCAGCGCCTATAAAGACATAGGAAGTCATGTGCGATTCTCTTTAGAAAACACTTTTCTTAAAGCTAGAAACACTTGGGTAGCTTACCAAGAACACATAGAAATTATTGGCGACGATGGTATTAAACGCATCGGTAAATTCAGCCCCAATGACAAACTGCCCCAAGAAGTACGTTTAGCCGTTCCTTACTTCAGTCAACTCAATAACAGATACTCACCAGCGGGAACTTGCAATGTCACCAGCGTGGCCATGTGTTTGTACTACTATGGTATTAGACCAGCCCGTCGGAATAAGCAGCTAGAAGACGAATTGTTTGAACTGATTAAACGTAATGGATGGGATCGTCACGTTCACGATAATCTAGTGAAAGTTTTCCTGGAATACGAGATGTACGACGTCTTCAAAACAGAAGCAACTTGGAATGAAGTCAAGGCTCACCTAGCCAACGGAAATCCCGTCATTTACTCAGGTCGATTGACAGGCGCAGGACATATAATTGTTCTACGCGGTTATGACGAAACCGGTTTCTTTGTTAACGATCCCTACGGCGAGTACTTTGCTTCTGGCTACAGAACAGATATGACAGGAGAAAACCTGCATTACTCCTACAATCTGCTCAAGTCCAAAAGCTATACCGGCCCCGACACTACCTGGGCGCACTTTCCAGAGAAAAAATAAAGCCTTTTTGAGATTATAGAGAAACCGGGTTTCTTCAAGAAACCCGGTTTCTGAGCTATTAATAAACCTGCTCGATCCGCCGAAAATCTCGTTCCACTTCCGACCAAAGAGAACGATTGTGGGGGTCTGTGCGTAAAGCTTTTTTTAAATAAATTCTCGCTTTATCCAATTCTCCCTGAGTAACTAAATGACGACCCCAGCGTTGATAAGTAATTGCCTGCCACTGACGCACTTCCGGATCTTGCGGCAAGCGTTGGGCCAAACCTTCGACCAACGCGATCGCACGCGGAAACCTTTGCGCCTTCAACAGCAGCTCCAACTGATCGTAAGATTGCCACTTCAGCTGCTTTTCCATTTCCGATAGCTGAGGTTCAGGTTCTTGAGGCTTTTCCTTACGAGTTACCTTCGTTTTTGGTGGTGACGACTTTGGTGGTGACGACGACACATTCGCCGACTCAGAAGCAGTTGGTGGCGTCTGGAGTTGACTCGATGCTTCTGAAATTCCCGTCTCCTTCACAACACTGAGGAGAAATTGGTAAGCTTCAGTAATCGCAATAAACTTATCCTTAGCTTGCTTATCCGTCGGGTTGACATCCGGATGATAGCGGCGTGCCAAACGACGGTAAGACGCCTTAATTTCAACCATTGAGGCTCCAGACTCCAACCCCAGTAATCGATAGCAATCCGCCCGGTTCATCTAATTAGGCATTAAACTTAATCCCGATGATAGCAAAGCCAACCTCCAGCTTCATGGGAGAAAGATCGAGGAAAAGGGCAAATTCCACAAATTTTTTTAACCCTTTCCCTATCCCTCTCCCTTAAAATTATGCAACTACCGGGGTTCTAGTTTCAGCCGATCGCTCCTCAATTACTTTATCAATCAAGCCATATTCCTTGGCTTCCTGAGCAGACATAAAAAAGTCGCGATCCATATCTTTCTCGATCTTTTGCAGAGGCTGACCCGTCTTCTGAGCGTAGATATCATTCAACTGACGGCGAATCCGCAGAATTTCTCTGGCCTCGATCTCAATATCGGTAGCTTGACCCCGCGTACCGCCAGACGGTTGGTGGATCATAATCCGGGAGTGGGGTAGAGCCAAGCGTTTCCCCTTCGTCCCAGCAGCGAGTAAGAAAGACCCCATCGAAGCTGCCAAACCCACGCAAATAGTGACGATCGGCGATTTGACGTGCTGCATGGTATCGTAGATAGCCAAACCCGCCGTCACCGAACCACCAGGAGAATTGATGTAGATATAAATATCCTTACTTTGGTCGTCAGAATCCATATAGAGCAGTCTGGCGATAATGGCATTAGCCATCCCATCACTGACTTCTCCACTTAAGAAAACAATCCTTTCCAAAGCAAGGCGTTCGTAGATATTAATCCACTGGGTAAAAGGTTCGCCAGGGAATCGGTAGGGTACTCTGGGGATACCAATCGGCATAAAAGTTTCTTCCTTGTAGTGAATAATAGAACTTTAACCGCGAAGAGCGGGCACTGGTTGAGGAAGATCTTTAGGACTTTCCAAAACCCGATCGATCAAACCGTATTCTTTGGCTTGTTGAGGAGTCATGTAGAACATCCGATCCATATCTTTAGAGATCTTCTCTGGCGGTTGACCCGTATTGCGAGAGAAAATATCAACGATCGCCGTCTTATTCGCCAAAACTTCCTTTGCCTGAATTTGAATATCTGTGGCTTGACCTCTAGCGCGAGTGCGAGCTTGGTGCAGTACGATCGTCGCGTTAGGCAGACTGGCCCTGTACCCTTTCGTACCTGCGGATAAAATCATTGCCGCCGTACCCATCGCTTGACCGATACAGATGGTATGAACTGGAGGTTTAATGTAATTGAGGGTATCGCAGATCGCAAAAGCTTCGGTTTCAAAGCCTATAGCATCGCCGCCATACCAAGCAGTACCCGTAGAATTGATGTAGATCGAGATCGGCTTTTCCGGGTCATCGTACTGCAAAAACAGCAGTTGGGCAATAATTAACTCGGTTACGTCTACACCTACTTGAGCTTTGATCTCGTCTGAAGAAAATAGGGGCAGTCCCAGATAGACAATTCGTTCCTTTAACATTAAGGAAGGTAAATCTGGAGGAGGTGTTCTGTAAAAGGCATCTCCATAGTACGGAGCTTGAACAGCCTTGATAGGTGAGTCCATAGGTCGTGCGATCGCCCAAATAAGGAAGAGTGTTTTTTCATGGTAACGCGCTCTGGGTACGTCGTTGCGGCACGGCCAGTAGTAATACCAACACCCGATCGGGGGGTTTGTCAATCGCAAATGGAAGCATCTCTGGACTTGTCGAGCGGGCAAGTTGAATGACAGATACCGGACTTTAGATGAATTGCATTTAGGACATTTTGTCAAGTCCTTGTTTATAGCTAGGGACTAGGGGTTAGGGGCTGGGGAATAGGGGAAGAAGTGTTTAGAATCAAGGGTTTCAGTAATTCAGAATGCCTTAACCGCCTTGGCTGTTGCTATAAATGCGATTACCCAGGATCGGATATCCTGGTGATCGGTACATAACGTCATAGTTTTGGCGTGAGATAAATAATATTACTGCTTATATAGGAGCTTGGGATGATGAAAGTTGCTTTGCAACCTATATTGAATGATGGCAACATAGACGCCGCTCAACCGACGAGTCAGCGTCAGTTAGAAATTTCCGTTTTTGCTAACCCAGGCGAAACAGTAGAGAATATACCCCTAAACTTGTGTCTGATTTTGGATCGTAGCGGTTCGATGAGCGGGCGTCCCCTGGAAACAGTCAAACAAGCAGCCTCCCGCTTGGTCGATCGACTCAAAGAGGGCGATCGCCTTTCTGTAATCGCCTTCGATCACCGCGCCAAAGTTCTCATCCCCAATCAAGCGATCGAAGACCCAGCCGCCATCAAACGACAAATTAACCAACTCAAAGCTGACGGCGGTACTGCCATTGATGAAGGACTGCGCTTGGGCATTGAAGAAATGGCTAAAGGCAAAAGGGATACGATTTCTCAAGCATTTCTCTTGACTGACGGCGAAAACGAACACGGCAACAACGAAAAATGCCTGAAATTGGCCGAACTAGCTGCCGGTTACAAACTGACAGTCAACACTTTGGGATTCGGCGTTCACTGGAACCAAGATATTTTAGAACAAATTGCCGATGCCGGTGGTGGCAGCTTATCTTATATAGAACGAGCCGATCGAGTGGTGGAAGAGTTCGGTCGCCTATTCAACCGCATTCAATCTGTGGGATTGACTAATGCTTATCTGCTGTTCCAACTCATGCCCAAGGTGCGGTTTGCAGAACTCAAACCCGTAGCTCAAGTTGCTCCGGATACGATCGAATTGCCCGTACAACAGGAAGGGGACAGATTTGTCGTCCGTTTGGGTGACTTGATGAAGCAACAAGAACGGATTATCCTGGCCAACCTCTACATCGGTCAAATGCCAGAGGGACGGCAAACTGTAGTGAACTTGCAAGTTCGCTATGACGATCCGGGACAGGGTAAGGAAGCTTTACTGTCTGAGATTGTGTCAGTGGATGCCAATTTCCTGGGCGTTTACCAACCGAATTTCAACCCAAAAGTGCAAAAATCGATTTTGGCATTGGCGAAGTATCGACAAACTCAAATTGCAGAGACAAAATTGCAACAAGGCGATCGCTCTGGTGCCGCCACCATGCTGCAAACTGCTGCCAAAACCGCACTGCAAATGGGAGACAAAAGTGCCGCCACCGTGCTGCAAACCAATGCCACCCGTCTGCAATCGGGAGAACAACTTTCGGAAGCCGATCGCAAGAAAACCCGCATCGTCTCCAAAACCATTTTGCAGAGCGACTCCTAATTTCTCAGCCATTGTTCATCGTGCATCAGTCATCTGTCATTCGTCTCGGTCGATCGCTACTCACCGCTAACTAATGACTAATGACTGATGACTAATGACTAATGACATCAACGGCCTGGGGGCGGGCAAAAATCATCCTACCAGCAGAAGTTTGCAAAGCAGAAGTGACAATCACCCGCAATTCGCTGCCCACATATCTGCTGCCTTCTTCCACCACAACCAAGGTGCCGTCATCCAGGTAGCCAACACCTTGACTGGGTTCCTTGCCCTCCTTGAGAATTTTGATGTCTAGGTTGTCACCGGGCAGATAAGAGGGACGAATCGCTTGCGCTATGTCATTGATATTCAATACCGGTACTTTCTGCAAGCTGGCCACTTTACTGAGGTTGTAATCGTTACTCAGTAGAGTGCCATTAATTTCTTGCGCCAAACGCACTAACTTGGCATCCACCGTGGGAATATCCTCGTAGTCGGCAGAGTGAATCACAATCCGCTCTGAGTGACTGGTCTTCATACGGTTCAGGATCTCTAAGCCTCGACGCCCCCGCACTCGCTTTTGATCGTTGGAAGCATCGGCGACTTGCTGTAATTCCCGCAACACAAACTGAGGCACTAGAATTTGACCTTCGATAAAACCCGTGCCCAACAGTTCTTCAATGCGACCGTCAATAATGCAACTGGTATCTAAAATCTTGGTAGCCGCTGGCTTGAGAGTGCCTTCTGCTACCAACAGCGTTTCGACCGTGTGAGGATTGATCAGCCGCAAGAAAGCTCGTCCGTGAGTATCCGCAAGCGTTATGCCAGAAAAGGCAAACATCACGCTCCCCAAAACGGCAGCTAATGGTTTAATAAACGAAAAATCCGTAGGAATGGGCAGTAAAAAAATCGGTGCCAGCATCAAGTTGGCGATTAGCAGCCCCAGCACTAAGCCAACGGCACGAGTCAGAAGGACTTCTACCGGCATTTCCCGGACTTTTCGTTCTAAGCGCCGATAAGCAGTCTGAACGAATAGTCCCACTGCTATGCCACCGACAGCGCCAAATCCGGCAGTAACCGATCGCAAACCTTGCAGATTGGTCACTTGCGCCAGCGCCCAGTCTGGTAACAAGTCAATGAAATAGAAGCCGATCCCAGCCCCCGCTGCAATGAATGAAAGAATAATGATTGCGTCTAGCATTGTTTTAAGCTGAGTAGGATGCGAGTCTTCATCCCCTTGGGGGTTAAAGAACGATTAAAATCAAGTTCAGCAGTTGAGATTTGTACCGTTCTATTATATCTTTTATGTTCTGCCTGTCTCTCTTCCCTATTTGTTTTCCAAAAAGCCTATAGTCTCAACTTTTCCGCGTTATTTTTACAAATTTAATTGATTTAATTTACAACTTTTAATGAAGTAGTTAAGGATTACACCCCTATGGGTGCGTTTTACTGCAAATTTGGGATTAAATTATGAGATCGAGGAGTTAAGGCCATGCCTCAGCTTTGCCAATTCAGATGTACTCCGGTTCTGGTTATAAGTTAAACTTATTAATTATCCAAATGCTTGCTACATAAGGAATTACCAGTCCCCAAACCCCAAACCTGGGTTGGCCGAGAAGGTGTCCCCCAAACTCGATCGCAAACAAAGATCTAAACTGAAAAAAATCAGACCTGCTTTAACGGCACGATTAGATACTATGAAAACTACCATGAGTACTGAGCTAGAATCTCTAACAAAATGGCAAATCGCAGATTTCGACATCCCCACATCCGCATATATTCACATTCCTTTTTGTCGCCGGCGCTGCTATTACTGCGATTTCCCAGTTTCTCTAGTTGGAGATAAAGGACGTGGCGATCGCTCTGGCACAATTGTGGAATATGTAGAAATGCTGTGTCGAGAAATAGAAATTTCAACAGCATTGGGAAAACCCCTAGAAACAGTTTTTTTTGGTGGCGGTACACCTTCTTTACTATCTGTAGAACAACTCGGTCACATTTTGGCAGTACTGGAAAAACAATTTGGCATTGCTGCCAATGCGGAAATTTCAATGGAAGTTGACCCAGGCACTTTTGATTTGACAAACTTAAAGGGATATGGTCATGCTGGGGTAAATCGGCTCAGTTTGGGAGTGCAAGCTTTTCAGGATGAACTGTTAAAATATGCGGGGAGATCGCACACCGTTGCTGATATTTTTGTAGCAGTTGACTTAATCGGACAAGTCGGTTTTCCAGAATTCAGTATAGATTTAATTTCCGGGCTACCTCATCAAACATTAGAGCAATGGCAAAATTCCTTAGCAACGGCGATTGATATTTTTCCCACACATATCTCTGTTTACGATCTGATCGTTGAGTCGGGGACTGCCTTTGCGCGTCAGTATAAACCAGGTTGCCAGCCTTTGCCTAGCGACGATATGACTGTTCAAATGTACAAGTTAGCTCAAAAAGCGCTGACGAGTGCTGGGTATGGGCATTATGAAATTTCTAATTATGCCCGATCCGGACATCAATGTCGCCACAATCGAGTTTACTGGGAAAATCGCCCTTTTTACGGTTTTGGTATGGGTGCGGCAAGTTATCTAGGCGGACAGCGGTTTACAAGAGGGCGCACAAGACGCGAATATTATGAATGGGTAAAATCTGGATGTGCGATCGATTGTCAACCAGCCTCAACTGGTGATATTCTGTTAGAAACTCTGATGTTGGGCTTACGTTTAGCCGAAGGGTTGAACCTGTCAGCCTTAACTCGCCAGTTTGGTGAAAAAACCTTGGAGGAAATCTGGAAGTGTTTGCAGCCTTACCATCGGCAAGGTTGGGTACAATTTGTCGATATAGATGGCAAAACAGTTGATATTTACGATCGCCAAGATTTACCCAATTGCGGGCATTTACATTTAACTGACCCGGAAGGATTCTTGTTTTCTAACACTATTCTGGCTGCTTTGTTCGAGCGCTTCCAATGAACTAAATAGCTGATTGTCACTGGCTATTTATAAACAATATTTAGGTTGATAGAGTTACCGAAAAATATGGGAAAAGCTGAAATTCATAGATTTAGCATACTTGTGGTGGAAAATCCTGTTTTTTGGGCAAGCGATCGGGGGTTATAGGAAAGACAAATGGTTGAGCCAATAAACATTTCAGCCAATAAATAAATTGGCGCGATCGGCTGAGACAGTACAGGAGATTCATCCCAATAAATTCATTTGCAAATAATAGGAGCGTCTATGATTAGTACAGGGCTAAAAAAATCTTGGTTTGGCACAGCTTTAGACTTTCAAAAGTCGGTAATACCAAATATTTTACCTCGGGTAATCATCTGCGGTATTTTTGCATTGATTATTTCTTTATTACCTCAAGAACATATACCAAACTATTGGAGAAAATTGGACATTGTTGTTCCGAGTGTTGTCTTAGGTTTGGTATTAGTTTTCCGAACAAATACAGCTTACGAGCGATTTTGGGAAGGTCGTAAATACTGGGGAACTATAGCAACTACAATTCTTAATATAGGGCGGCAAGTTTGGGTATTGATTGAAGAAAAAGAACCAAAAGATCGAGACTTAAAAAAGTCGATATTGCAATTATTGGCTGCTTTTGCTGTAGCTGCAAAATTGCACTTGCGTCAAGAGAGTATAAACAGCGAGTTGGAACCATTGATGTCAAATGAAAGATACGAAAATCTCAAAAATGTAAATAATAGCGCCTTGCAGATTGCTTATTGGATGGGGGACGATTTACAAAAACTTTTTCTGAAAAACTGTCTGGAAATATCTCAGTTAAATGCCATCAATTTTTTGATGAACACTATGATAGAATCTGTAATCGGCTGCAATCGTATTCTGACAACACCCCTGCCACTAGCGTATGGAATTCACCTCAAACAATTGTTGTTAATATATTGTTTGGCTTTACCATTTAAAATGGTTACCGATTTTGGCTGGTTAACTGCCCCCTGTGTGATGTTGATAAGTTATACATTGTTTGGTATTGAAGAAATAGGAATAGAAATAGAAGATCCGTTCGGTAAGGATAGAAACGATATCCCTTTAGACGATATATGCAACTTAATTCAACGAGATATGAACGATTTAATGGCGCTCGAACCTAGCGCGAGCAATTTGGAGTATGCCGATGTTAAATAAAAAAACTATAAATCTGACTAGATGATATCAACTGCGATGCCACTGGAATTATAGCAGCCGCCTTGGCGATGAGGGCGTTGTTAATTCCTAAAACACCTTATTATAGCCCCTAGCGATCGAATGATTCCCCTTGGCGATAACATTCCCAGTCGCTGCAAGCCGATCGTCAATTACTTGCCGATCGGTTTCAATGTCGCGATTTTCCTTTGGGAAATCAAACTGGCGCTGACAGGGGAACTGGCTAATGCTGTCAAAAGTTTCAGTATTGTGCCGGTGCGAATTACTACTGCGATCGCATCTGGACTGGGTGCTTACCTCATCGGCTTTCCCCAGTACTCCTGGCAAAGCGGCGTTACAAGTAGCTCTCTTTTTGCCCCTCTCCCCCTCGCCCCTGCTTTGTCTCTATATGAAGCTAGCTTACCGCCATCCGGTTTGGGGCGATCGCAAGTCGCAATTTTAAACTGGGCAAATAATCGATCCCAATTTTTGCAAAGATTAAGATCGATATTGCCATGAAGTGAATTTGCAACAATAGACATGGCTGGAAAAGCAATAGATAACAGCGCCAGAGGCGTTCTCATCCTCATCCTTCCCATAGCGCTGGCAATTGTGATTTTGTTCAAAGCTTGGCCAGTGCTGCTAGCGCTGGTAGCCTTGGGCGGAACTTACAGTGTTTGGCAGCGCTATCAATGGCAAAAATGGAGCCAGCAACTTGACCCGCTCTTTCACGAGCTCATTCAAGAAAATCGAGGGTGCCTTACCCCACTGGACTTGTCAATCAAGGCCAACCTCTCTGGGGCTTCAGCCAAGCGGTATTTAGATTTTAAAGCTGAGGAATTCGGTGCCCAGATTCGAGATATAGAAGATAAGGGCACGGCGTATTTCTTTATTACCGCCAAAACTCTGGGGGGTATATTTGACGACAGCACCCCCAGCCCTCAACTGGAGAATGAATCATCTACCGATGATGTTCGAGAATCTTTGCCACTGCTAGCAGAGTTTCTTTATGAGCCGACGCCAGTCACTGAGGTGAAGGAAATACCCCAGTCACCACCAATAGAACAGCAGGAGGAACCAGAAAAACCACCAATAGAAGAGCAGGAGGAAGCGCCAGCAGCACCGCTCAACCTGCCAGAGGAGCCCTCTCCAGCCCCTGCGCCGGAACCACCAGCACCGCTCAACCTGCCAGAGGAGCCCTCTCCAGCCCCTGCGCCGGAACCACCAGCACCGCTCAACCTGTCAGAAGAGCCCTCTCCAGCCCCTGCGCCGGAACCACCAGCAGCACCGCTCAAACCCCCAGAAGAGCCCGAACTGCCTTACGAGGGCAAATCGACAGAACCGATTCCCAAAAAACACAGAATTCTGCAATCTCTGATCCAATCCGAACTTGCCAGACGACTCGACGTTCATTCCAGCACGGTTTTCAAACGCAGAGACGATCCGGACTTTTCCGAGTGGAGTCGCAGCAGAGATCCGGAAGGAATTGCCTGGGAATACTCAGCAGACACGAGAGAGTTTTATCCGTTGGAGGATAAGTAGTCAAAAGTCAAAAGTCAAAAGTCAAAAAAAATAATATTTTCTTTTTACTTTTGCCTTTTGCCTTTACCTCGTTGCCATACGCGATCGATCGGAAATGGCATGGCCGAAAAAGTCTTTCAAGGCTCTCATTCTAAGGGTAATCATCAAAAAAAATTTTTCTTAATTTCAAGCTCCGTCCTATCGTTGCGGAGCTAATCCTCTCATCCAAAATCCTTGCATCGAGTGACAAACTATCTCTCTCTTCCTCCAGATCGTTGGCTTAGTCTCATCTTGAGGCTAAGTCTCTCTCTGCTTGTTGGGGCTATTATCGGTTGGGAACGCCAACAGCGCCACAAACCAGCTGGCTTGAGAACGCATATGTTAGTAAGTTTCGGTGCTGCTCTATTTGTTTTGATACCTATCCAACTCAGTACAGCGCAAAACGAAGCTGATTCGATCGCTCGGGTGATTCAAGGAGTTGCTACGGGTATTGGTTTTTTGGGTGGTGGAGAAATCTTACGGGGTCGAGAGCCGGACTCAGGTTTGGCTGAAATTCGCGGACTTACTTCGGCTGCGGCTATTTGGGTGACGGCGGCGCTGGGAATTGCTGCCGGTTGCGGACTGTGGCAGCTGAGCTTAATTGGCGCTGCCTTATCTTGGTTGATTCTGAAAATTTTAAAGAAATTCGAGCCTCACGTTTAGTCAAGCGCCCTACTTTTGTGAAGCGGAAACGCTGACTGACTTCCTTCGTTGCCACACTTCTAGACTGAGCATACACGCCAGCAACCATACTATCCCCGCCGCATATCCAGCCACCACATCTGTAGGCCAGTGAACTCCCAAATAAAGACGGCTAAAACCTATAGCACTTATTATGAAAATTGTCAAGCTAAAAATCAATCGCGAATGGGCTTTGAATTGACTGGCGAGCAAATAGCCGATCGCGCCGTAAACTACTAGGGAAATCATGGCGTGTCCGCTGGGGAAGCTGTAGGAGGTGACATCCAGGGTGCGTTCCCACAAAGCCGGTCTGGTACGAGCAAATAAGTCTTTGAGCAAATAATTTAAAGCGATCGCACCGAAACCTGCGATCGCCAGCATTGTTGTTTGGGCTGTGCGATTGAGAATCAGCAGCGCAATAATCGCTAAAATACATAACATGAGCAAAACTTCCGGCTCGCCCAGGAACGTGATTCCCAGCATAATTCGATCTAGCACGGGCGTATGCAGCTCCCTGATAGTCAGCAAAATCGATGTGTCTAGTTTGTCCGTTTCCTTCTCCAAAACTTCGTCTGCGATCGCCGCAAATCCCCACAGCGACAAAGCCGCCACCATCAGCCCTCCAATCGGTATGGTAGAGATGAGTGGCAGCAGCTTGGGAGTTACATACTGCCGCCAAGTTGGGATGATTCGTTTAGCCAGGTCGCGCAGAAAGTTAATCGGCATGATTAAATCGGATTTTTTAGGTTTAAGATAACTTTTCCCAGGCTTGGGCAACAACATCGCTCAGCCAACGCCGTTGCGACAGATCCAGAAGCCTGTCATCCGCCAGCACTTCAGCAGTTAACTCGTCTAAGGATTTGCCTTGGGAGCGGGAAATCTTAATCACACCCGCGATCGCTGCTGCGACAATTTCTTCATCTACAGGTTTTTGCTTTAAAGCCACCACTTCTTGAGGGCTGGCTGGAATGGAATAATTCATGGCGAATTTACAGAGGTATATACTAGCTTCAAAAAAATGAGAAAATTGTAAAGTTTTTTAAGACATTGTTGAGTATCCGGAAGTTTACCGTATTTTCAGCCTTTGTCAACTCCATCTTTTTAAGTACTTAAGCAGCACACTTATCTCCAAAATGAAAGAAATTCTATACTTGGAAGTTCCCACCCCGGATACGACAGCCGTCCGTGCTTGGTTACAAGACGTATTTGACCCAGGCTGGGGCGAAAAAGCGATCGCCCCCGATGGTTTTCGCCTCAGATTTCCAAATACTACAAGCTATGTTACAACAATTCCAGAAACCCCAGAGCTTTGCGCTTTCGTCTGGTCGGTGCAGCGAACGACGTATTTAAAGGTCTTCCGGTGGTCAGATAAGCCAATCCCCAGAGAAAAGCAAATCTTGCAACGGCTAATTACACAGATCGAAATCAAGTTTCCGCACAAATATCCAGAACCACCAGCGATCGATCTGTCTGAGCGATCGATTTTTGATGCCCTAGCCCCCTATTACCCCCAAACAGTTCGCTATTTCCAAAAAATGCCTAACGGGGAATACGATCTTAACCGCGTTTACTGGTGGGAGCAACGTTGGCGCGAAGGCGTTCGCAATCCGCAGCAGCCAAAGCAAGTTGTGTTTTCGCAGATCGGGAGAGCGGGAGAGGGGCAACCCCACCCCCAACCCCTCCCCGCGAAACAGGGAGGGGAGCAACCCCACCCCCAACCCCTCCCCGCGAAACGGGGAGGGGAGAAGGAGAGAGCGGGAGAGGGGGGGAATGCTTCTTCCTCACCAACTTACGACCTAATTTATGTGGGTGGAGCTTTGGGAGTTATTCATGCGGCGGTGATGGCGCAATTGGGCTACCGGGTGCTGCTGGTGGAACGGTTGCCTTTTGGACGGATGAATCGGGAATGGAATATTTCGCGCAATGAGTTCCAAACTGCGATCGATTTGGGTTTATTTACGCAAGCGGAGTTTGAAAATTTAATTGCGCGGGAGTATGTTGATGGTTTCAGCAAATTCTTCGACGCTAACAATCCCCAACACTTAAAAGCGCCCGTATTGCATACGCCAACAGTATTAAATGTCGGTTTGGATGCGGAAAAACTGCTGCGTGTGTGCGGAGAAAAGTTAAGAGCGGCTGGGGGTGAAATTTGGGATGAAAGCGAGTTTATCAGGGCGGATATATCAGAGAAACAAGTTGTTGTGTCTGTGAAACACTTACCGACAGGGACAGAGAGACAAGCCAGCGGACGTCTGCTGGTGGATGCGATGGGAACGGCTTCACCCATAGCTTGGCAGCTCAACGGCGGTCGCGCTTTTGACAGTGTTTGTCCTACGGTAGGAGCTGTATTGAGCGGATTTGAGCCGGGTGTGTGGGATGCACAGTATGGCGATGTGCTTTACAGTCACGGAGATATTTCGCGAGGGCGTCAGTTAATTTGGGAGTTATTTCCAGCGGAAGGCGACGATCTCACCATTTATTTGTTTCACTATCATGAGGTGAATGCCAAAAATCCCGGTTCGTTGCTGGAGATGTACGAAGACTTTTTCACCATATTGCCGGAGTATCGCCGCTGCGATATGGATAAGTTGGTTTGGAAAAAGCCGACGTTCGGTTATATACCAGGACATTTTAGCGTGGGAAGTCGCGATCGCACTGTCGCGTTCGATCGATTAATTGCGATCGGTGACGCCGCCTCTCTCCAATCTCCACTCGTCTTCACCGGTTTTGGTTCCCTAGTTCGCAATCTGGGGCGCTTAACTCATCTTTTGGATACAGCTCTCAAACACGACCTTTTAACTGCAAACCATTTGAACCAAATTCGCGCTTACCAAAGCAATATTTCCGTCACTTGGTTATTTTCTAAAGGTATGATGGTTCCTACCGGGCGGCACTTGCCACCAGAGCGAATTAATGCTATGCTCAATACCTTTTTTGGTATTTTGGCAGGGGAACCTAGAGATGTGGCGGAGACATTTATTAAAGATAAAACAGACTGGATGACTTTTAATCGGCTGGCACTCAAAGCCGCTAGGATAAATCCAGCTTTGCTGGTGTGGATATGGGAACTAGCCGGTGTCAAAGATATGTTGCGTTGGTTGGGAAGCTACCTCGACTTTACCCTGGGCGCTTTATGCGGTTGGTTGCTGGGCGGTTGGTTTGCAAATTGGTTGGCGCAGCAACAGCCTTGGTTAGAAAAAAGCTTTCCTAGCTTATGGTTGTGGTTGCTTAGCCAAAGTTACGCCTTTACTGCTGGTATGGGGCGAGCGAAACCGCGCAGTTTTCATATTTTAGGATATCAAAATTCGCGACGAGGTGAGCAATTAACAATGAAAAATTAAGCAAGAAATCTGTTTTGTTCTTTTTCCTCGTTCCCAATTTTAGCACAAATGAATGGCAAAGATAGTCGCGAAATTATATCCAGCATCCCTTTAAAAGAATCTCTGTTGCGGTTGTCAGTTTCTCCCATCAAAGCAGATCGGGAAGCGATCGCACGCATCGAACGGGAGACGGGTAAGCAAATTCAGACAATTATCGCCGAACTCGATAGCGCTGAAATTACTTTAAAAGCGCTGGAGGAAAAACCAGTACCTAAGTACAGTCAGTTAATTGAACGGATTAAAAGAGCGTCCTTCGTGGCAGCACTGTTGGGATTGGTGGGGCTTTTCCTCCTACCTGAAAATCGTTTTGCAGTAGCGACTGCTTTGGGTTTTGCCCTTGGTTTATTTGCACCTATTCGACAAAAAAGATTGACTGGTGACGATTGGCAGTAAGAAAGAGAGGGGCTAGAAAAGTCAAAAGTCAAAAGTCAAAAGTCAAAAGTCAAAAGTCAAAAGTCAAAAATTAATTCTTTCGCTCCCCCGCGACCCCGCTCCCCCACTCCCCCACTCCCCTGCTCCCCCGCTCCCCTGCCCATCAATTTTCTTTGACGACAACGAATTAGCCCTGCCTTAGACGGGGAGGAGTTGGGGGTGGGGTCTACGCCTTCTTAATTCTCGGAAAACTGGGAAGATCGATCGCCGCTAATGATTTAATTTTCTTAGGATGGCGTTGCGGGTAAACTACCGGAGAAGGCCAGTTAGGAGTCTGCGCGATCGATTCATTACCAGCAAGGGCAGGTACAATAGAGGAATCGGATGTTGCAGGTTTGGCGATCGATTCTTCTTCGTGTTTCGCAGCATCTTCTCCAGTTTCCGACCCAGTAGCGATCGCATCGTGCAACGGCGGGATATAATTACCGTATGCTTCCAGTGCCACTCGATCGCCTGCTAAGGCAACATTTTCCGGCAACACCGTATCTTGAGTGAGCCTTTCCAACTCTTGCCAAAGTTCTACTTCCGTTTTGTTGATATCGAGGGTAGAATCGCTTGCAGGTGATGTCGGTACATTCGATGCCAAACTCAGATTCGATTCGGCAGCACTAAAGAAGGGGTTGATTATAGTTTCTTCCTCTTTATCTATATCTATTTCTTCTTCATCTGCGATCGACGATATATCCGCGCTGGGTAACTCTACCCTCGCGCCTGGGTGGGTTGTTAGATATCCGAGTTCCGTATCTTCAGCAGCGATATCGCGATCGTCCGATTCCAATTCTGCTGACCAAGGTTGGATCGGTTGTGGTTTTAGCACCAGTCGCTGCACTTCCAAAGTATTTTCGTGATTGCTTTCCGCCACAGCAGGCAGAGCGGGGCTACTCGTGCTGCCAGAAAATTCCTTAATCCCAGGCATATCGAGACACTTATCCAACGCCGCTTTGAATTGCAGGGTATAGCGTTGTTGCCTTTGCAGACGGTCTTGCAATTCCCGACAAGCTGTTTCGCTTTGCATCAGCAGTTGCGACTGTTCGTTGTAGCGTTGCTGCGTGAGAGCGCATTGGCGTTCTAATTGTGCCACCCGTTCTTGAGAACTTTGCAGCTGGTCGTTGAGCGTTTCGATCAATATCTGCTGACGTTGGGCAACTTGATGCGAACTCTCCAACTCCCGAAACAGGCGCGTTAATTGTTCTTGCGTTACTTTGATCTGGTTGGTTTGTTCTACAAGTTTGGTTTCTGCGACTTGCGTGCGTTCGATCTGCGCCTGCAAAGCATTGTGGCACTCGTCCAGTAGATTTTCCAGTTCTTCTGTATGTTCGATCAGCTCGGTATTTTGCTCGCGCAGCGCTTCGCTTAAGGCGACCAGTTCCAGCACATCTGCATCCGATTGCCAAGCCAGCGCTTCGGATATTTCGTCATCGCTATCCACGATATCTTCCAAAACCGTCCTGATATCTTCTGGTTCTAACTCAGGAGTTGGCCACGTGGATTCTGTTTGCAATTTTTCTGGCCGATCGTCCGATTCTGTTTCATCGGCCAAATCTGCCAAATCGACGATCGTTTCTTCTGGGCCGTTGAGGGCTTCGGTGGAATCGGATATGGCTTTGCCGTTATCGTTTTGGGCTTCACTCATCGCTGTTGCTTGCTGAGAGTTGGGGATGCTAATTCGCGCACTGGTCGCCTCGTTCTCATTAGCCTACCTCATATCGGCAGTTTTTGTTTTGATGTTTTATGTCTCTACCGCTGTGCAGCCTTGTGCTGGGCAACCAATCTTCTTTAACATAATTAGACATTTTTGTAAATATCTCTTTTCTAGGTAGCTTGTCTGAGTGAAAAAAACTCGTGCTTTGACTCTGCCCCCAGCGTTCGAGATTTACTGCTTATTCGTCTGCACCCGAAAAATCTCTTTTGGTTATATTGCCCAATATTCCTAGCCTTTCTACCAAAACTGCGCTTCTCGCTCGATCGCTTTTTTGTGCGTATGCTTACAATCTGGGCAATATATCATTAGTTATTTTTTTAGCAAATTTTTGCCCAATCTGTCAAGTGGCGCAATTTCGTCGAATAAATGATAATTTTTCGCAATTATTTGCTTGGCTTTGCTCTGAACGATCGCGACAGAAATTTAAACTACAAATCTAAAAACCAAAAAACAATAGGATTTTCTTATCAAAAAGGTCAACCGACGCTTTCAACTTTCAACTTTTGACTTTCAACTTTTGACTTTCAACTTTCAACTTTTGACTTTCAACTTTTGACTTTTATCTTCCCCTAACCCCTAACCCCTAACCCCTAACCCCTAACTCCTAACTTAAAGCTTGATGTAACAAATCGCGATGAATCAGCGATCGGTCTACCAAAGATTGAATGCGAGCGGGCGATAAAGCATCACCATTAGCGTAACATTCCAACCAAGTTTGACAAATAAAATTTGGGTCATCCGGGATGCGATCTAAATCCCAACCTGGCATTTCCAATTCGGCCATCAATTGATTAACTTTAGGGTCGTAGCTGAGCGCAAAACAACGGCATTCTTCTGCTGCTGCCATAATTAAACTGTGCAAGCGCATCCCGATCGCCATTTCCACTCCCCGAAACAAGCCTTTCAATTGCCTGGGATCTTCCAAACTGATAATATGACTGACATCAGACATTTGCGATTGAATTGATTGCGCGATCGCCAAATCTTGAGATTTCTGAAACGGCACTAACAAAATACAAGTTTGAGTTGCCTTTTGAAAGTTAACCAAAGCACGAGTTAAGTTATCGAGTCGGGCAGGAGTTAGCTGAGAATGCGATCGCAACGTCACCGCCACTCTGGGTGCAGGTAAATCCCAAAGATTCTTCACGGGTATAGCATCCAGCGCCCATACTGGATCGGGAGCCAGCCAACAGGGAATTTGCCAATTTAAAAGTAAGGCGGCTGAAGCTCGATCGCGCACGCTCACTGCCGAGCAACCCGCAAACACGCGCTGGGCGATCGCACGGGTCAGATTGCGTTGCAAAGGCCCGACCCCTTGCGCCCAGGCAACTGTTTTCAAGCCCAGCTGCTGGGCTAATCCCATCAAGCCACCGTAATAAAGTGGGCTGGCGGCGCTGGTCGCATCTTGCATGAGACTGCCTCCGCCCCAAATCAGCACATCCGCTCGGCGCAAAGCTTGCCAAATTTGGACAGGTGCCATGCGATCGCAGCTTTCCACCTTATAGCGATTCCGTGTCTGTTTTGGGTTGCCAGAAAGTACCACGGGCGTTACATGAGAAGGCAACATTTGCAGCAGCGAGGCTAACAAGGCTTCATCGCCGCCGTTGCCTTTACCGTAGTAGCCGCACAAAACCGCCCGCATCTTTCCCATAATTTTTTACTCAAATGTATTCTCGTTATCAGTTTTTCGTTTCTAGTTGAGGCATAATTGTGGAGATAATATCATATTTTTCTAATCATTCTGCAAAAAACTATCAGTTTTTCTCATAGCTAGCAAAGTCGCAGAAGTAGAAAAATGGGTAAATTGCAGAGTTAGAAGGTGTTTTCGCTAATTTGTTATAAGCGCCAAATATAGAAGTTTAAATCAGCCCCAGGTTTTGACGAAAAATCAAAAAGATTGCATAATGTCGATTTAAAAAAGGGAAGGTAGTAAATGTTTTGGTGGCTGGAGATTATTACCAAAGATCCATACTGTATCTACTATTTTGGGCCTTTCGATAGTTTAAAAGAAGCTCAAGAAGAACAGTCAGGTTACATAGAAGACTTGAAACAGGAGGGCGTAGGAGAAATTTATGCCCAAATTAAATTATCCGATCCAGTAGAATTAACTATTTGTCAGGATTGAGCGCTACCAATATGAAAAAATTGTTTTGGTAGCGCGATCGGAAAATGGGATGGAAAGTTAGTCGCGATCGCGACTGGCGATATTGTCTTGGCAGACATCGGCTTCACAGGTAAAAAGATAAAGCCACAAGCGTTATATGATTGAGAATGTCTGTTTTATAAGATCGTTGTGTACGCGCTTTCAATACCGACCTGGATTATACATATTTCGAGCGTTATCGAGTGGATAGCGGCTATCTGGTTAATTTGGACTTACGGTGAAGTTAGCGGTAACCGAGCGTGGTGGGCTTTGTCCATCGCCATGCTGCCAGCGTTAATCAGCGCTATGTGTGCCTGCACTTGGCACTTTTTCGATAACCCGCCATCGTTTGAGTGGCTCGTCACCCTGCAAGCTACCATGACAGTGGTGGGTAACTTTACCCTTTTAGCGGCGGGTTGGTGGATTTGGCGTTCTGCAAAAGGGAAGGCGCAATCGTGATATCTCCTTCATGGTTTACATTTCACATTTCCAAAGATGCCCTGTTTGCCCTATCTCTGTTTCCTTACTTGGGTTTCTTGTGGTTTATCACCCGTTCCGGACAAATGCCGCGTTTAGCCTTGATCGGTTTTTATATGACGTTGGTATTTGTGGGCGTCACCATACCCGCTGGGATTTACGCCAAAATAGCATATGAAAAGTCTTTAGCCAATGTGGATTGGCTGCACGGGGGCGCAGAATTTTTCTTGACGCTCTCAAATATTCTGGTTGTGCTAGGCTTCAGACAGGCGGTAATCGAGAGCAAGCGATCGCCCAAACAGAAAATTTAGCTGCCTGGGGAACTGCCGTACTGCGCTCTGGCAAAATATGGCTTCCCTGAAAATCAAATCAACAACAACAGAGAATGCAGTTTGCGATCGCGCATCACCTGCACCTTACGTGAGATTTTAGTTTATCAAATTTAACCGACGAGAGCCGCACAATTTCATCCTAACCCTCCCAGCGAACGCGACGCGACAGGCAAGACTCGCGATTGAGGAAGAAAATAAAAGTGAAGCGTGCCTCTCCCCAATTAATCCGTAACTAATTATGAATTGTTGTTTAAATCCCAGCTGCCAGCAGCCCCTAAATCCTAAAGGTACTAAATTCTGCCAAAGTTGCGGGGCAAAAATAGAGCCTCTGTTGCGAAATCGCTACCGCGTCGTCCGACCGATCGGTCAGGGAGGATTTGGCAAAACCTATCTAGCGGTAGATGAAGATAGGCTGCAAACGAGCTGCGTGATTAAACAATTTTCGCCGCAAGCGCAAGGAACGAAATCGTTAGAAAAAGCGATCGCACTTTTCAATCAAGAAGCAGTGCGACTGCACCAACTGGGAGAACATCCCCAAATTCCCACCCTGCTAGCCTACTTCGAGCATGAGAAAAGGCTGTATCTGGTACAGCAATTTATCGAAGGCAAAAATTTATTTCAAGAATTGCAAGGACAAGGAGCGTTTGGGGAAGATAAGATTCGGGAAATATTGCTGGATATCCTGCCAATTCTCAAGTTTATCCACTCTCGTCAAGTAATTCACCGGGATATCACACCCACGAATATCATTCGCCGCAACATCGATGGTAAATTAGTGCTGATCGATTTCGGCATCGCCAAGCAAATGACGGAAACCGAAACACCTCAACCGGGAACGAGAATCGGTACGGAAGGATACGCACCCCTAGAACAGCTGCGAAACGGTCAAGTCTATCCCGCCAGCGACATATACAGTTTGGCCGCAACCTGCATATTTCTGATGACCCAAACTAAACCGGACAATCTCTACAATCCTTTGGACGGTCGCTGGATATGGAGAGAACATTTGCTCAAAAAAGGAAGGGTAGTAAGCGATCGCTTGAGTCAGGTTTTGGATAAAATGCTGCAAGATTTGGTCAGCCAACGCTACCAATCGGCGGATGAAGTGCTCAAAGACCTTAATTCTGCAACCTCCCAAGCTTCTGTATCGCCTGGGATCTCCAAACAACCGGCAAAAGTTACACCACCGCCAACTTCCAAACAACCTACTTCCAGACCGATTGCTCCTAATTATACTACCTCGCGCCCACCCCTTTCGCAACCGCCCATTTCTAAACGTTTTACTGCGGCTACTCCGGCGTCGGGATTGTCTGTTTCTAAGTCTTCCAGTAAGTATTGGCGATGCGTAAAAACTCTTGTGGGACATTCATCCTGGGTGATGTGCGTGGCGATCGGTCCTTTTAAGCAACTTGTGGCGAGCGGTAGTTTAGACGATACAATTAAAATTTGGAATCTGCAAACTGGTGAATTGCGACAAACACTCACCGGACATAGCAAGGGAGTTAATGCTCTCGCCATCGATCCGGATGGCAAAACTCTCGTCAGTTGCAGCGATGACGACAGAGTGAAGATTTGGGATATTCAAACTGGCAAACAGCTACACACCTTAACGGAACATAATCGGGATGTAACTTCGATCGCCATCAGTCCGGACGGACAAACTCTCATTAGCGGTAGCGAAGACAGGACGGTCAAAGTTTGGAAACTGCAAACAGGCGCACCAGTCCGCACTCTCTTGGGACCAGCCGGGATGATTCAGTCGCTCGCGATCGCTCCCAATACGCCTATAGTAGCCACAGGTGGCCTTGACAATCAAATCAAGCTGTGGAATTATGCCACGGGAGAATTCCTCCGCACTCTCAACGGACATTTAAATTCAGTACATTCCGTTGCTTTTACCCCGGATGCGAAAACCTTGGTCAGCGCCAGTAAGGACAAAACAATCAAGCTGTGGAATGTGGCGAAAGGACAAATCATTCGCACTCTTGCCGATCATTCAGGGGCTGTTAATTCTGTTATCGTTACTCCTGATGGACAATACATCATTAGCGGTAGTAGCGATAAAACGATCAAAATTTGGAATTTAGCCACCGGAGAAATGCTCGATACTATAGAAGAGCATACCAACCCGGTTAACTCTTTGGCAATCAGTTTTGATGGACTGATTATGGCCAGCGGCAGTTGGGATAACACAATCAAAATTTGGCAAAGGGTGGGTTAAAAATTAATTTTTAATTGTTTGGTACAGGCAGAAAATCCATCGTTGTTGAGGCGAGAGACAACTCCTTCGGGATCTTGTAAGCGATATTTTTCTCCGAATCTAATTAGCTGACGGCTATGTTCTCCCGCCAGAATAGCGATAACGGGAATTTTTTCTGCCTCTGTGTTATTAGAGTATTCTTGGAAAATCATTTTCAAATGTTTGAGTTTTTGTTCGTCGCTCATTTGTTGTAAAGTTAGTTCTAGTATCACCACAGGTTCTGGATCGTTTTCTATCGGTAGGATTTGTTCTGAAACTGCTAGCTGTTCGGCTTCAATTGGGGTGACTTCTTCGACAATGATTTGATTGCGATCCTGATCTTCTCGCTTTTCTATTTTACAGCGCAGAATGACTGGCGTATCTGTGACAAGGGATGAGTGAACAACTTCATAAGTTTTGGGAAAAACAACAGCTTCCCCTTTCCCGGTGAGGTCTTCCAGTTGTAAAATTGCCATCCGTTCGCCGCTTTTTTTAGTTAATAGCTGTTTAACGTCTGTCAGCATGACAATTGCACTGATGGGTTTTCTCGATCGCCAATCCTCTACTTGACTGAGATAAATCAATTCGATTCCCTGCTGTTTCGCAAATCTTTCCACATATTTTAGCGGATGGTCGGAAACATAAAAACCCAGCAATTCTTTTTCGTATTGCAACTTTTCCTTCACTGGGAAATCGTTTATCTGCGGCGCTCTCGGTGCGGGACTTCTCACCGACTCCAGATCGAAAAGTGTAGGTTGTTGGTCGGTATCTTTGCTTTTCTGGGCCCAACTTACCACTAAAGGTAGATGCGCGATTAATTGTTGGCGATTGGGATTTAGCTTATCCAATGCACCGCACCTGATCAGGGATTCCAAAGCGCGACTGTTGACGGTGTGCAAGTTGATGCGATCGCACAAATCTGCCAAATCCTTAAACTCGCCGCCTTCTTCTCGCGCTGCCAAAATGTTTGCGATCGCATTCGCCCCCACATTTTTCACCGCCGACAAACCAAATAATATTTTACCATGAGACGGCGTAAAAGTCACATCAGACCGATTAACATCCGGCCCTTCTACCGTAATTCCCAACTCCTGAGAATTAGCGATATATTTTTTCACCTTATCTTGGTCATCGCTGTTATGCGTCAGCAACGCCGCCATATATTCCGCTTTGAAATTTGCCTTTAAATAAGCAGTTTGATAAGTGACGTAGGCATAGGCAGTAGAATGGGATTTATTGAAGCAATTAGAACCAACCAAGCCATTTGCTAGAATGAAGTTATGGTCGCGCTCAACCCCGATATCATAGACAGTTTGAGTACCTAATGATTTGCGGCTAATAATTTTTACCACGTCTGTAACTCCCTAAAATTTGCTCAATCTTTCTTTTCTTACGTTGCAGACCTATATTTTCATGCTGATACATTAAATTATAGAATGTTTCTATATTTTCGCGACTGTGTATTCTCCAATAATAAACTTTTTTTAGTGTATGTTGTTCTACAGAACCCATTTTTAAACGCTTTGCTAATTCATACGTAAATTCCAAAGAGCCGACAATACAGACTAATCCTCCACTTCTACCTTCGTTCGCATAGGCGCAACCATCCCCATCAAAGTAACCTAAAACATAGGAAGACAAATATTCTGAACCTGGAAAATAATAAGCACCAGAAAAAGTTCGTCCCGTTACGATACTGTAGCTAGACAAAGAACTAGCGATTCTTTGCGAAGAAAAATTAATTCGGTAGTGAGGCGCGTAGTCTTTAGGCTTAATTATTCTAATTTTACCGGAGTATTGCAGTTCTGTTTTGAGCAGGTCTGTCAATTCCTTATCAATAGACTCAAAAGCCACATAGTTAGTTTTAGTAACGCAGCCATCTGCCGCTATCAGTCCTAACAAGTAGGCTTTAACATGAGAGTCAATTACATCAAAGTAGCTCTCATTTAAAGTATAGCGGTTTCTGCGTTTAGTATTGATGCCAGTTTCATTTAGCACTCTCGCAACAGCTCTACCGCTTACGCCAATTTGGTTGGGAATGTCTCTGCATTGACGACCAGCATTAAATGCCTCAATAATTTCTTGTTTTTGTTGAGTAGTTAACTGGTTATATGGAACCAACTTTATCACATTCCCTCTCACAATTTTACTTGCTTTAAATCTAATCCTCTGGCAAATATTTCTTCAATCGGTAACATCTGACCATCCCCAGTCATAAACTTATGATCTTGAGTTGCTCGGATAACCGAACCATCTTCCAAAGAATATTCAAAAACTTCTCGCTCTCCGCGATGATGCCATTGGGCAATAGGTTGTGTATATATATAACCATTGCTATCGACGCTGTATACAGTACATTCAATCTCCTCTTCAACAATTTTACCGATCGGCATTGGCCCATATTCAACCGTCAGTATTTCACTATCATAACTTAAGCAATATTCAGCGAACAAAACCATTTGATCGAATAGCGATTCGGCTAGTTGCCTTTTAATTCCATTCTTTGTCGCACCCTCAATAAAAGTCTCTCTTTGCTTCTGCATTTCATCAGCTTTCTTTTTACCCATGCAGTTATGGGCGATAAAATCATTGGCGATGAAATTATGAGTTTTCGGAATAGTTATATCGAAGACTTCTTCTTTGCCGACGTATTGAATAGAAACAATTTCATCCCAAAATACTTCCGAATCTGCGATCGCTCTCAACTCCGAGTGCTGGAAAGCGATCGCAAAATTGCGAACTCGATGACGAGATAAACTTCTAGTCGGAGTTTTCTGGAAATTCAAACCAGAAGACATCGCTCCTTTTGTTGCTCCCACAGCACAGTCAATTTCCTCCCAAGTCATCCCACTAGCTTTTTTAGCGTTGGCAATTAGCGTAATAACTTCGGCTGGAATTGTATGCTTAGATTGATTGGTTAGCTTATCTTTTACGATCGCATAACAAGCTTCTGCTTTTTGGCGTTTATAGCTACTTAAATAGGGTTGAATTAATTCACAAAACTTAAGCATATCCTCACGTCCTGTAATTTGCGCTCGATAAGAAACGTGAGGCTTACCTTGATAGGTGATGGTTTTCACATCAAACAAAGCAACAATACCCAACCGCAGTAATAAGTGCTGAATTTGTCTGACTAAAATTTTTGATGTTGATGTATAATCTGTATGTCCTATCGCAGTATCAAAGCTGCCGTCAGTTGACCACAAAGTTCCCAAAAAAAGCTGTAACTGACTCTTGGATAAAGAAAAAACCCAGCCAGGAATTTCTTTATCTCTTGAATGAGCGCGTTTTATGTGGTTGTCTACCCAGTGTTTAAAAGCCGGAACCAAACCAATCCGAGCGTAAGTTACAGACTTGCGACCTAAATGCAATTGAGTATCCAGTGGTGCAGGTGAGCCAAATAGTTCTGACGCACAATTATTAAAATCAGCAATCAATTCCGGATCGCTATTGCAGAAATAGCTATTATAAGCTTGTCTAGTAGAGAGATGTCCATCACCAATTAAATACGCAGTCAGCTTGATTTGAGAGTCTGAAATTTCAGAGGTGTGAGTGATGGGAATTGTCTTTGTCAAACCAATGCGATCGCCTACTTGGAAATTCTTGAGAGGTTTCCATCCCAAAAGCGTATAGAAAAGGTGATCGTCTGTCGCTTTTATTTGGCGGTTAGTTTTAGTTGTAATCTCCCAGACATCCCGCACGCCGTTATCATGAATTTCAATAATTGGTTGCTGAGTAATCTTCTGAGTTGTCAAATCAAGAGAAAAGACTTTTCGTCCTAACCAATACTCAGGTTTTGCAGCTATCTCACTTAAAGTAATCAAATCGCCAGTCGCAGCATCAATTATTTTTGTTGCTCCACTTAAACAACGGCGCAATATATCGGCTTGTCCCAAAGAATAGCCTGCCAAATCTTGAGCTACTTTCATGATTTGCTCTTGATAAACAAGCACACCATAAGTTTCTTCAAGAATAGGTTCTAATAGCGGATGTTCGTAAACAATCGCTTCTCGACCGTGTTTGCGATCGATAAATTTGGGAATCAGCCCCGCATCCAATGGCCCAGGTCGATAGAGAGCTAGAATTGAAGAAATATCTTCTATACTCGATGGCTTCAAGTCTTTAACTACCTGACGCATCCCGGAAGATTCCAACTGAAATATTCCTTCTAAATCCCCTCTCTCCAAAACCTGATAAGTAGTTTTAAACTCGCTACCAGGCTTCTTAACCTCGCCCTTTGATAAAATTTCTTGATTTTTTCTCTCATCAAGCGTGATATCATCGGGATCGATTTTAATTTTGCGGTTTTTCTTAATTAATTCCAAAGTCTTTTGGATTGTAGTCAGGTTCTTCAAACCCAAGAAATCCATTTTTAACAAACCCAGCGATTCTAACTCTTCCATAGAATACTGGGTAATCACAGCACCATCGTTATTCAGTTGTAGCGGGACAACTTCATCTAGAGGTTCGGCTGAAATGACAATTCCCGCCGCATGGACACCAAAAGTTTTGTTTGTACCTTCAATGCGAATTGCCATATCCACCCACTGGCGGAAAGTGAATTCGCTGACATTGCCATTCCGGTCTTTCGGCTTAATTTCATCATTTTCATAAGCTGCTTTAAAACTCGGTTCCGGCGTTTTATCGGAAATCATCACCGCCAGTTTTTCCGGTTTACCTCGCGATACGGGAATTAACTTAGCCATTTTGTCAGATTCGCCATAATCAATATTCAAAACTCTGGCGACATCTTTCAAAACAGCCTTAGAAGTCATGCGGTTAAAAGTGATAATTTGCGCTACCTTATCTTTGCCATATGTCTCGGTAACATATTCAATTACTTCATCTCGTCTTTCCACACAAAAATCCGTATCGATATCAGGCATCGATTTTCGTTCTGGATTTAAGAAGCGCTCGAATAATAAGCCGTGATGCACCGGATCAATATTAGTAATTCGCAAAGCATAAGCAACCAGAGAACCGGCGGCGCTTCCTCTTCCTGGCCCAACTGGAATACCTTTGCTTCTAGCAAAATTGATGTAATCCCAAACAACTAAAAAGTAGGTAGAAAATCCCATCGTTTCAATCATTTTCAGCTCGTACACCAATCGTTCTGCGTATACGGGCTTGACATCGCTGCGAGCTTTAACTTGGAGGCGTTCTACCAGTCCTTCCCAAGCTTTTTCCTGTACGTAGGTGTCTGCTGTGTGGTCTTTGGGAACCCGATAATGGGGAAGGCGCGGTTCCCCCATAATATTGTAAAAATCGACTTTTTCTGCTACTTCTAATGTATTGGCGATCGCATCTGCAATTACATCATCCGGCAAATGATCTCGAAACAGATGTTTCATCTCATCTGCTGATTTGAGATATTCCGTACCGCTATACCGCAGCTTGCGGTTTTCATCGGCAAAAAGATCGCCAGTATTAATACATAACAGTGCGTCGTGCGCTTCTACATCCGAGCAAGATGTAAAGTGGGAATCGTTTGTCGCGACAATTTTAATATCAAGTTGTTTACCAATTTTGACCAGTTCGACATTAACCATACGGTCTTCTATATAACCGTGGTCTTGAATTTCTAAATAATAATCATCGCCAAAAGTTTGTTTGTACCATTTGGCGCAATCGCGTGCTTCTTCCAGCTTGTTTTGCAAAATCATTTGGGGTACTTCACCGGCACGGCATCCGCTGGTGACAATCAAACCCTCGCGGTATTGGGCGAGGAGTTGTTTATTAATACAAGGACGGGCAAATATACCTTTCCCTTGCATACCTTTGAGATGAGAAATTGTGGTTAATTTTACTAAGTTTTTGTAACCTTGAGTATTTTTAGCCAAAACAATTTGGTGATATTTTTTTCTACCCCGTTCGTTTTTTTCAATATCGCCATCGACCACATACATTTCATTGCCAACAATTGGCTTAATTGTTTTCCCGCGACAAAGTTTAATTAGCTCAACCGCACCATACATAACTCCGTGATCTGTAAGTGCGATCGCAGGCATATTTAACTGCATGGCTCGTTCTACCAGATCGTTTAGCTGACTCGCTCCATCCAGTAGGCTATAATCGCTGTGAGTGTGCAAACCAACAAAAGACATAGGATTTTTTATTTATTAATTGAATGTGTGGCTAATTCAACGAAATTTTGTACATTTTGGAGATATGCAACGCCAGCAATACTGGCGACATTATTATGTCCCGCATCGGGAACGAGGAAAAGACGTTTGGGTGATGGGGCGGCGGCAAACAGCATTTTACTCATGCCATAGGGAATCTCGGTATCTAGCATACCATGAATAAAGAGGACTGGCATTTTCAGCGATCGCACCTTACTAATAGAGTCAAACCGCTGGTGTAAAATGAGATCTGCCGGAAACAATTGAAAAACAGGTCTTTCGTTGACCATATTCCGCATTGAGGTGAACGAACTTTCCACAATTAAACCCGCCGCCTCTGGATGTTTAGCTGCTAAATCGATTGCGATCGCACCTCCCAGAGAATGACCGTAAATAAAAATATCCTTTGCCGAAATCTGCCTTTCTCCAGTTAAATAATGCCAAGCCGTTTCCGCATCTTTATAAACGCTTGCTTCCGTAGGAAAGTCACCTTCGCTGCGTCCGTAACCGCGATAATCTATTAGCAATACCGAAAAACCGAGTTTGTGAAACCGCATCGCATGGTTAACATTCGCTCCGATATTAATGCCATTCCCATGTAAATATAATACAGTTTGTTTCCCTTCTCCGGGAATCCACCAACCGTGGATGCGTTCCACTTTGCCAGAATTACCTAATACTGGCAACCAAACATCCTCGAAACTCGCCAAACCTGTTGGTGTTATTTCGATTATAGAAGATGGGAAAAAGATAAAGCGATTCTGCCAAAAAACAAGATATATACAGGCAGACAAATATGCGATCGCAACCAATCCACCGCAAAATTGTACTAACTTCAATAGAAATGTAATTGGCATTTTTGACATACAGATTAATTAGTAGGTAAGGTGGGCATTGCCCACCCTACTAAAAGACCAGAGAAACCGGGTTTCTTCAGCAAAAATCTAAGCTTTCTAGTTTTCCTATTAACAAGAAACCCGGTTTCTTAGCCTGGTGCAAGATCTGAGTTAAAGCAACTGAGGTTTTCGACGATGCCAAGAAGTAGATTGCTCGTAGGCATAAGCCACATGAAACAACTGATCTTCACGCAACAGATTACCAATCAATTGCAAACCGATCGGCAGTCCCTTTTCATCAAAACCGCACGGTACATTTAATCCGGGCAACCCAGCCAAATTCACCGGGATTGTCATCAAATCCGATAAATACATACTCAACGGATCTTCAGTTTTTTCACCAGCTTTAAACGCCGTCGTGGGAGCAGTCGGACAAACCAAAACATCAACTTTTTCAAAAGCACTCTCAAAATCTTGTTTAATCAGAGTGCGAACTTTTTGCGCCTTCAGATAATAAGCATCGTAATATCCAGCCGATAAAGCATAAGTTCCCAACATGATCCGACGCTTAACTTCCGTCCCAAAACCAGCAGCGCGAGTCTGGGTATACATATTTAGCAAATTATCGGCATCTGTTGTCCGCAAACCGTACTTCACTCCATCGTAACGAGCCAAATTAGCAGATGCTTCCGAGGGAGCAATAATATAGTAAGTAGGCAAACCGTAGCGGAATCGCGGACAAGAAATAACGTGAATTTCCGCCCCTAATTCTTGGAGAACTTCGATCGCTTTCGTCACGGCTTTTTCCACTGCGGGATCTAAACCTTGACCGAAAGTTTCCGAAATCACACCAACTCTGAGAACACCTCTAGTTTTGAGATTGGGTTTGAGATTTTTGGCATAGTCGGGAATTTGCACGTTGAGGCTAGTAGAATCTTTGGGGTCGTAACCTGCGATCGCACCCAACAAAATCGCTGTATCCTCCACCGTAGTACCAAACGGCCCAATTTGATCCAGCGAAGAAGCGTAAGCTACCAAACCGAAACGCGAAACCAGCCCGTAAGTCGGTTTCAATCCTACCACACCGCAGAAAGACGCCGGTTGCCGAATCGAACCCCCCGTATCCGAACCGAGAGAAACAAGACATTCTCCCCCCGCCACCGCCGCCGCCGAACCCCCAGAAGAGCCACCCGGTACTCGTTCCAAATCCCACGGGTTAGCCGTGAGTTGATAGGCAGAAGTTTCCGTAGAACTGCCCATCGCGAACTCATCCATATTCGTTTTGCCCACCATTACCGCACCCGCATCCATTAGTTTTTGGGTAACGGTGGACTCGTAAGGCGGCACGAAATTTTCCAAAATCCGGGAACCGCAAGTAGTGCGAATCCCCTTGGTACACATATTGTCCTTAATCGCGATCGGAATGCCCGCCAGCAGCCCTATTTCCTCTCCGGCGGCGATTTTGGCATCCACCGCCATTGCCTGTTCTATGGCTCTATCTGCGGTTACGCACAAAAAACTGTGCAGCTTGGGTTCTAGCGCCTCAATGCGTTCTAACGCTTCTTTCGTAATTTCTACAGCAGAGCGTTCTTTGCTAATGAGTTGTTGGTGCAACTCGCGGATGGATGCCATGCAGTTACCTCAAGACCTCGTTTTCACTTATAGCTTGGATCTTAAGTTTGACATCCTCTTTGCTTAACAGCAAAGCGATTTCGTTAGTGGTCAGTCGTCGGCGGTCGGTGGGCTGTAGGGTGAGTCACCTACCAGAATTTAGGTGAAAAGCTAAAAATTTCACCTTCTGACGCACCCTACTTGTTTAAATAAGTACATTTACTGAGTCATCCGAAAAATTACTTAAAATTAAAACAACCTTTTATTATACCGCAAAAATATAAATTACGACTCAGCATTAAGTAAAGATTTGTTAAGAAGCACTTCAAATCTGCAAAATTTTATGGCCTTATATTATAAGGTATTTTTCAGTAAATAAGTTTTGTCGGAGCCAAAATAATCTGAAAATAGTGTCACTGCTGACGGCGGGAGCGTGTTTACGTAAATCAATTATCGATCGGTGATTCACCCGTCATTTAATATAACAATATTTTATATACGTAATATCATCAATGGACAGAGTTTAAAGAAGTTATTAAGATGCGATTAATATGTACTGTCAAAGAATACCAGATCTGTTGAAAGCTACTAAGTTTGAAGCGGTTTTGAAAAACTGAAAAAATGATTAATATTTACTCTAAAAATTTATTGCTACTTTCGATCGCTGTTGCTATTTTAACTTGGTCAGTGGTTCCAAAAAACACTGCATTAGCGTCAGTCCAACTAATAAATAAAAGCACAGACAATTCGATGCAGGGGTCGCACTCACCTCAGCCGGATCATTCTACTAAAACTTTAGTAAGTCAATCAGGCATGGTTTTCCCTGTGAGTCGTATCTTGCGGCAGATCAAAGGTAAGACACAAATTCCAATCTTTCTGCCAAATAGACTGCCGTTTTCAGGACGGCTTTACTTTAATAGTTATGCAGAAACGAATGGGTATAACGTTGGTATAGGTTCTACGCCTAATTGCGATGCAACCCCCTGCGCTATTGGAGAATTGTCGGCTCAAAGAGGCGAACAACCTGCTACGCCAGATTCAGTGGCAGGTTCCACTAATGCCGTCTTCAAAAACGTTCAACTAGCTCGCGGAATCAGAGGAATTTTTACCAACGGCTGTGGGGCTTACTGCACCGCGTCAATTGAGTGGCAATATCAGGAAGTTTTGTATCGAGTCTCAATGAAGAATGGAGAAGAAAGAATACTAATTCAAATAGCAAATTCAGCAATTGAAGCAGGCCCCCGTTGAAGACGAGCAGAATTAAATTAATATGAATAACCTAAGCAATCATTTAGTCGCTATTCCTCTCATTTCGCTTTCTGTAGCGGGTCTAAATGTTTCCCTAACGACCAAAGCCCACCTCATAGCTCAACAAGCAACTTGCACTGTTATCAACATCCAAACAGGCCAGCTTGCACTCCGTTTTACTCCTAATGGTAACGCCAGAGCAGGAATTGATAAAGGCAACACCGTCGCCTTACTCAGGAGAGGTTCTACCCCTTGGGTTTATGTCCGCGTACTAGAGGGGCCAAACAGTCAAGTTAATGGTTTAGAAGGTTGGGTAAATTCAGGCTATTTATCTTGTGGTGAAAGTTCTGCTAGAATTCAAAGAGCGGCGACCTCAAATATAACTGGAAAGTTGAATCCTCAAGCTTGGCAAAATGCCAGACTTGTTCACAGCATCAACGCGCATTCAGATAATTGGGTGACATCCATTGCTATTAGTTCCAATGGCCAAAGTTTGATTAGTAGTGGCTATGAAAAAACTATCAAACTTTGGAATATGGAGACGGGGCAACTCGTTCGCAGTTTCTCTGGAATTGGAGGATTTTTTCGGACTATAGCTATTAGTTCTAATGGACAAATTCTTGCTAGTGCTTGTGATGGAATAGTTGAAGTCTGGAATCTTAATACAGGGAATTTATTATACCGTCTTTCTGGAGCGGGTAGTGTGGTTGGTATAACTCCTGATAGTCAAACTCTTGTCAGTGGGATGTCGGATAATAAAGTCAAGCTTTGGAATCTGCGAACAGGAGATCTACAGCAAGCGCTCCCTGGAAATGTAGAATCTTCTGGACACATATCTATCAGTTCAGATGGAACTATTCTGGCGGCTGCTAGTATGTTTAAGGTCAGCTTGTGGAATTTACGTACTGGAGAATTGATTCGCACTATTGAAAGTACAAACCGAGGAGATGTTATTTCTACCGCCTCTATAAGCCCTGACGGTCAAACTCTCTTTACTGCTAAAGGTGCAAATATCCAGATTTGGAATATACGTACTGGAGAACTAATTCGTACTCTTGAGGGACATTCAAACACCGTTAATTCGATTGCCATTAGTTCAGATGGGCAAATTCTTGCTAGTGGTAGCGAGGATCGAACAATAAGGATATTAAATATTCAAACAAGAGAATTAATTACTGTTATTTCTGATGCAGAGCGGGTTCTTTCAGTCAAGTTCAGCCCAGATAATTGGACTCTGGCTAGTGGGAGTAAGGATGGTAAAATTAGAATTTGGCAGGCAAATGAATAACAGAAAAAGTAATAAAAATAAACAGATACATATTTCACGGTTTAATTACATTTTAATTTTTGCTTTTTCTTTGCTAAGATTTAGTTGAAAAAATACAATGTGGTTGCGATCGCCTACTCCTTCACAAACCCGGTTTTTTAGAAAAACCGGGTTTCTTTGGCATCAGCGATACCTTGATATGTGAAATAACAGTGGAATTGCAGCCAATATTCTGAATGCGATCGAACTATTTTCAATATTAGCGATCGCAATTAGTAACCAATTATGTAAGGTGCGATCGCTCTTTTTTGTGATGATCGGAAAAAGTGCGATCGCCAACTCTCTCAGAAACCCGGTTTTTTAGAAAAACCGGGTTTCTTTGGCATAATCGATATCGTGATATGTAAAATAACAGTGGAATTGCAGCCAATATTATGAATGCGATCGAACTATTTTCAATAGCAGCCATCGCAATTAACAAGCAATTATGTAATGTGGGATCGCGATGCGGAACATTATCGCTCAGCGTGCCGGAGGTATATCGCTCTTTTTTGTGCTGATGCTAAAAAGAGCGACAAACTTGTTATTAAGATTATTTTATTTTAAGCATAACCGAAATTAACTTATGATTTTAATATAATTGCATCGCCTTGTGTAGCGAAATATAGAATATAATTATTATAGCATCTATCAAACTCAATAATGACTCGTTTCCCCCACGACCAATTTGCCAAAGACTACTTGAAAGAATTATTAACCCCATTAGGACAAGTAGAAACCAACCGCAACGTAGCTGGAGAAGTGCGCGAAATTGATGTTTGGTTTACCCCATCATCAACACCAAGCAGCGAAGCTCAAACCTTGGGATTACTGGGACGATTTGCTACTAAACCCGCTATTTTTGAACCATTCCGCAATGCAGTAACCGCCAGTCAAGTTCGCAGTTGTATGGGCAAATTATTTGATGTTCACTCCGACAAAGAACGTCAGATGAAAAAAGAAAATGTTCGCCTTAACGAAGCTGACTTACCAAAATTGTGGATTCTTTCTCCCACAGCATCGCCGCTGTTATTAGAGGGCTTTGGCGCAATTCCGGATCTAGAAAACTGGCTACCAGGGGTTTATTTGCTCCCAGAGTATCTCAAAACAGCAATTGTAGCCATCCACCAATTACCCCGCACCCCAGAAACACTCTGGTTGAGAATCCTGGGTAAGGGAACAGTACAAAAACAAGCTATTAACGAATTGACAGCACTTCCAGAAGATAACCCATTGCGAGTAAATGCGCTAGAGTTATTGTATAACCTGCGCGTCATCCTAGAAACAAATCAAAATTTAGAGCCAGAAGACAGGGAGTTAATTATGGAATTATCACCACTTTATTTAGAACGCTTAGATGAGGCGACACAACAAGGAATTCAACAAGGTGTACAACGAGGAATTCAGCAAGGAGAACGTCTTGTTGTAGAAAATCTATTGAGAGTTCGTTTTGGTAACTTGGATGAGGAACTGCGGGTAATTATCGAACCATTACTACAATTACCACCAGAAGAATTTAGCAGATTGCTGCTGCAATTATCCAAAGATGAATTGTTAGATAGGTTTAGGAGATAAAATTTTAGGCGATCGATCTCACAACCGCATCGCTCCCAATAGGTGCGATCGCCTCTCTTTTGTTGGCAACAAAAAACAAGCATACTGGATAGTGTAAGCACATCGAGAGGTTATTTATGCGTCTAGTTCAGTTGTGCGCGATCGCACTCACAAGTTTCCCCAACATTGTGAAAAAAAGATTGCGATTAGCAGCAGCGTTGATATTATGTTTTATAATAGCTTGCTGGTCATTTCCCGCGCAAGCAGCTACCCGCATTAGCCCGCGCTTGCAAGAACAGGTTTTGCAAATTATCCGTGAAAACCCAGAAGTAATTCTCGAATCTTTACAAGCTTATCAGCAAGCACAAAAAGAGAAATTACATCAAGCACAGCAGGCATTTTTGCAAGACCTGAAAACTAACCCGAAAGCAGTCATTGCTGAGTCTCCTATCACTGGAGCAAAGGATTTAAAGATTGTGCTGGTAGAGTTTTCAGATTTTCAATGCCCCTATTGCGCGAAGGCTCAGGAAACTATCAAACAGTTCATGGCAAATCATCAGGATGAAGTGACTTTAGTTTACAAGCATTTCCCCTTGACTTCGATTCATACCGAAGCAATGCCAGCTGCCAAAGCTGCTTGGGCAGCTGCTCAACAAGGCAAATTCTGGGAATACCAAAACGCCCTCTTTTCTCAGCAAGATAAATTAGGAGAAGCGCTGTATTTGGAGATAGCCCAAAACCTCAATCTAGATATAGAAAAGTTTCAGCACGATCGCAATATTGCCGATAATGCAATTGTTCAAGATATGCTCCTCGCTGAAAAATTGGGAATTACCGGCACTCCATTTTTTGTGATGAACGGTCAAGCATTCTCTGGTGCTATTCAGTTATCCGATATGGAGAATATTTTGGCTCGCGTTCGTTAATTAATCTGTTTAAATGTAGGGTGCGTCAGACAGACATCTGAAAACGATCGACAAAACTTGAATATCTGACGCACCCCACTCCCCCACTCACCCCACTCCCCCACTCACCCGCTCCCCCACTCACCCACTCCCCCACTCCCCCAGTCCCCCCCTCCCCTATGCTCCACGTCCACATCCACGGCAAAGGTTTTCCGATACTTTGCCTTCACGGACATCCCGGTTCGGGTAGCAGTATGTCCGTGTTTACCCAGCACCTTTCCCAGCGATGCCAAACTATCGCCCCCGATTTGCGGGGATACGGTAGAAGTCGCGTTAAGGGCGATTTTGATATGCACGACCATTTGACCGACTTGGAAGCCCTTCTAGACTCCTTGGAGATCGATCGCTGTTTAGTATTGGGATGGTCGCTGGGAGGCATTCTGGCGATGGAATTGGCACTCAGATGTCCGGAACGAGTCAGCGGTTTAATTTTAATTGCGACAGCAGCTCGTCCTCGCGGTAGCCATCCCCCCATCAGTTGGGAAGATAATTTATACACGGGATTAGCTGCAATTTTGAATGGACTGCAACCTGGCTGGCAATGGAATATCGAAACTTTTGGCAAGCGATCGCTTTTCCGCTATCTTATTCAGCAACATACCCACAGTGCTTATCGATACATTGCTGGCGATGCCGTTTCAGCATATCTGGGTACTTCAGGTGCGGCTACGCGATCGCTTATGACAGCCCTAAAATCTGGGTACAACCGACTCGAACACCTATCCCAGATTGAATGTCCTTGTTTGATGTTAGCTGGGGCAGCCGATCGCCACATCACCGCCGAGTCGAGTTTGGAAACAGCTCGTCACCTCAAAAACTGCGAGTGGTACTGCTACCCCAACACCGCCCATCTGTTTCCTTGGGAAATTCCCTCACAGGTGCTGGGAGATATCGATCGCTGGATGGAAAGTCATCCGGATGTGTTTGCGACACCTTCTCAAAAAAGCGATCGCTAAACGTATTACGCCTTAAAGCTGGCTACGCTCGATCGATCCCGATAAGCTGACGATCCTTTGCGGTTCGATCTTTCGCTCGTTTCGTATTCCACAGTCAGCTTAGCTGGCTTACAGCGTTTTACCAAAACAGCACTGACTTGAGCGCCTTCTGCTTTCAAGTCTTCTTGGTAGCCGCCTATTTCTGCCTCTGCATCCTTAGCACTCAAAAATGGGCCAAAGTAGTAGGTACAACGGGGGCTCTGTGTCTGGATCTCTATCCACCAAGCCAAACCGAATAAATTGAGAATGCTAATCAGAATCTCTTTCATAGCCTTTACCTTTTTTATGGGAGTGGACGCCCTTTGTAACGGCTTTTTATTTACATTTCTTTATATTGTTTAACATTTCTTTTTTGAAAAATTTTTTTTCTGTCTAGCTATTTAAGAGGGGAATAGAGGGAGAGCAGAAGTCATCTCCCTTGGTGATTTGCCGATCGAACTGTTCCAGCCTAAGTTGCTTGCCCCTTTTTCACAGTCTCTAGGGGTCGTGAATTTGGCCAACGGCGTCGGAAAATCTCATACAAAGCCATTCCCGCCGCTACAGATGCGTTCAAGCTTGCGGTTTTTCCTAGCAGGGGAATAGATACCAAAAAATCGCAGTGGCGCTGTATTATCAGGCTAAGACCTTCACCTTCAGAACCGATCGCTAAAACTGTCGGTTTATCGAACTTCTCGATCGTATGTAACGACACAGGCGCATCAGCTGCCGTACCGTAGATCCAGAAACCAGCTTCTTTCAATTCTTCCAAAGCTCGGCTGAGATTGACCACCCTCGCCACTGGAAAATTTTCCAGTGCGCCTGATGCTACTTTGATCACCGTTGAGGTGATCCCCACAGCTCGTCTTTGGGGAATTACCAAACCTTGCGCTCCCATCGCCTCTGCGGTGCGAATAATCGAGCCAAGGTTTTGGGGATCGGTAATACTATCGATTACCAACAGCACAGGTCGATCGGAAACTGACTTCGCTTTCGCAATCAGATCCGCGAGTTCTATATAGGCATAAGCTGTTACTTGTGCGGCTACACCCTGATGATTGCCGCGATTAGTAATTTGGTCTAAACGTTTGGCTTCGACTTCATCTATTACCGCGCCGTTAGTCTTTGCTTGCAGCAATAAAGTGTGAAAGCGGGGATCGTAACGCAACTGCGGTAGTATCCAAATCCGATTGAGAGAACGCTGATTTTCTAAAGCCGCCAGCACACTTTGGCGACCGTAGATCAGGTCGGAGTCTTCGCTACTTTGGGGCTCGACATTTTTTGGTTCGCCGAGATGACGTGCGCCAGCGATCTTAGATGCGCCAGCGATATTAGGTGCGCCAGCACCAGGTTTCCCAATCCGAATCTTCTTAACAACATTCGGCTTGACCCTCGGTTTTAAAGGTCTACCGCGATTTGGCTGGTTTTGAGCTTCTGAATTACGATTTTTAGGAGCCATATTTTTTTTGTTTCAGCTCTTCAGCCTTATGGTTTCAATTTACAAAAAACAGGGCGATCGAAAAAGCTATCTAAAGAACAATTACTAATTATTCCTCTGGGATGGGGTCAAGTTCTAATTGCGCTAACAGCTGAGTCAATCTTTCCGGATTGGTGAGGTACAAATAGCCTAATAAAGTTTCTAAACTTGTTGCCTGTTGATATATTTCTGGCGGTAGGCGCTTCGGGCCTCCTGAAGCCGCATTGCGTCCTCGTCGCAAAATTTCTAACTCTCCATCGGTGAGGAGGGCTTGGAGCGATCGCAGATGTCGTGCCTGACTTTCTGCTCGCACCTGGGCTACCACTTGTCGATGATAACGTTCGATTCGTTTGGGAGGCAGGAGATAACGGTTGCGGATATATAGTTCATAGACCGCATCTCCTAGATACGCCAAAGCAGCTGGTGAAAGTTGCTGGACTTCTGTTAACGAGCGTGAGCCGGAGAGCAGGGGTGGAAACATTTCACCTTATTATACCAGAAAGGTCAATTTTTGACTGTCTCGGTTCATCTCGATCGCCTGGGCGTATTGCCATCTAAAAAAAAGCTATCCAGAAAGCCTTACGGATAGCGGGTGCGATCGCTTACCCAACTTATTGCAATTTTTCTACAGCAGCATCAACTGAAGATTGCAAAGACAGAAACTTTTCCAACCGCACCAACTTGACAGTCTGAGTTACGCGGGGATTGGTAACAATTTGCAAAGAACCCTCAGCATTTTGAGCTTGCTTGGCTAGTTGCACTAAAGCGCCCAATCCAGAGCTATCGACAAAATCGATTTGAGAAAGATCCAAAATAATATTTTTCGGCCCTTCATCGATACACTTGCCGATTACCTTCCGGAAAGTCGGCTCTGAAAAGGCGTCTAATAAGCCGGTCAGGCGAAATAGCTGGTATTTATCCTTGATTTCTCGCGAGCCTCTTAGGCTAACGGTCAAGTTTAATTGTTCAGGAATAACCGCCTCCTAGCTAGAAAATAGTCCTTAAGTCGAGGCTCCAGTATAGATATTTTCTGGGTAATTGTCTACTGGCTGGCGCTAGGGACTAGAGGTTAGGGGCTAGAGGTTAGGGGCTAGGGCGTCGGGAAGAGGGAAGAGGGAAGAGGGAAAATATTAATTCTTCCGCTCCCCCGCGACCCCGCGACCCTGCTCCCCCGCTCCCCGACGCTCTAAGCCCTAGCGCCTGCTTTACGCGACTCCCGCATCTGTTGGACAAATTGTTCAAACAGATAATCGGCATCGTGGGGGCCAGGACTAGCTTCTGGGTGGTACTGCACCGAAAACAGAGGTAGGTTTTTGTGACGCAATCCGGCGACTGTACGATCGTTCAAGTTGAGGTGCGTAATTTCCACTTCCCCATCGGGCAAAGTATCGGGGTCGATCGCAAAACTGTGGTTTTGACTCGTAATTTCCACCTTTTGGCGCAGACCTGCTGGCTGATTTAAGCCGCGATGTCCGAATTTGAGCTTGAAAGTTTCCGCACCCAAGGATAGACCGAGAATTTGGTGTCCCATACAAATACCGAATACCGGTTTTTGGCTGTTCACCAGCGTCTTGGTAGTTTCGATCCCTTCTGTGACAGCTGCCGGGTCGCCCGGGCCGTTGGAGAGAAAAATACCATCTGGGTTATATTTGAGAATTTCTTCCGAAGGTGTATCTGCGGGAACGACGATGACTCGGCAACCGAAACTGGCCAAACGCCGCAGAATATTCCGCTTGACGCCAAAATCAAGCGCTACAACGGTGAGGCGTTCCGCTTCAGTCGATTGGGTAGCTGGGTTAAATTCCCAAACAGAAGTAGTGGGATCTGACCATTCATAGATCTGGCGAGTAGTTACTTCTCGCACCAAATTTAACCCGTTCATGTCGGGGGCTGCCTGTACCTCTGCCAATAATTCGGCTGGATCGAGAATTTCTGTGGAAATTCCACCGTTCATAGCGCCAAATTGCCGAATCTTGCGGGTAAGGGCGCGGGTATCGATGCCGTAAATACCTGGAATATTGTACTGTTTGAGGTAGTCGGGTAAAGATTGAGTAGAGCGCCAGTTGCTGGGTCGGGTCGTGATGTTGCGAGCGATCGCACCCCGCACTTGAGGCCGATCGGATTCTTCGTCCTCTGGATTAACGCCGGTATTTCCCAATTCTGGATAAGTAAAAGCCACAATCTGACCGCAATAGCTGGGATCGGTCAGCACTTCCTGATAGCCAGTTATGCCGGTATTAAACACCACTTCCCCTATCGTTGTTCCAAGCGCACCGAAAGACCAACCGCGATAAACGGTGCCATCTGCCAGCACGAGCAAAGCCGGTTGAGCATCAAAAAGGGGCATAGTTTTTTAGACACAGACTAGGAGCGATGCTATTATTGCACGACCTTTCCGTAGGGTGTGGGTTTTAGATGCTGATTGTGTTGAGATGCGATCGCATTTCCGATTTTCGCAAGACCGAACCTCAGTTTCCAAAACCCCTTCTCTATATAAGGTTAAAGTGGAAGCGGCGGTGCAAGGAAAAAGTTGTTCAGGCAAAATAAATTAAATACTAATATGGCAAAATTATCTCGCCCGACTGCATTACCGATATTGCTTTCTGGCACGATCGCACTTATTAGCGTTGCTTGTAACAATAATGACTCTATTACCAGTCCTAGCAGCAACGCCCAACCAACTGTAACCCCTGCTGCCACTCCAGCGTCAACAACTCCCGTTGCCAAACCGATATCTTTGGCAGCGAAGACAACTACTAGCGCTACACCTCAAGCGGATACTTTTTACGAACAAGCGCTTGTCAAAGCTGCCAGCGCCACCAGCATCAGCCAATCTGCCAGTTCTCAAGATGACTGGCAGATTGTCAGCAACAAATGGCAGCAGGCGATCGAATTACTCAAAGCTGTACCCCCTGCCAGTCCTAAGTATGCGATCGCCAAAACAAAGTTAAAAGAATACCAGCAGTATCTCGACTACGCACAATCGCGGGCAAATCCCGGTTCTAAGCCAGTGTCTGCCATTTCCAAATGTACTGGCAAGCCACAAAAAAGCTCCACAATAGCAGCCGGCACTGTGTTTCGAGTTCCCATCAAACGCCGAGAAGGTGGCACGGTGGTAGTTGATGTTAACTTTTTCAGCTTGGGGCTCAAACAAACCCACGAAATGATTTTGGATACGGGGGCTAGCGGTACTGTGATTACTCCTGTAATGGCATCGGCATTGAGGGTAAAACCCATCGGCTTCGCCAAAGCTAATACTGCCAGCGGTCAGGGGGTAGTGTTTGGCGTCGGTTGTATCGATTCTATGGAAGTGGGGGGTGCTTCAGTTAGGAATATAGCAGTAGCGATCGGCTCGGCGCTAGATATCGGATTGCTGGGGCAAGACTTCTTCGGCGGCTACGATATCACCATTAGAAATAACGTGGTGGAATTTCGCCAACGTTGAGGGGTCGTGGGGGAGCGGGGGAGCGGGGGAGCAGGGGAGCAGGGGAGCGAAAGAATTAATATTTTCCCTTTTCTTTTTGACTTTTGACTTTTGAATGAGTGACTTTTCCCTCTTCCTCTTCCCTAACCCCTAACCCCTAACCCCGACGCCCTTTTTTGACTTTTGACTTTTGAATGAGTGACTTTCCCTAGCCCCTAGCCCCTCGCCCTAATTACGGAGGAACTGAACTAATTGTTCTAATTTCGACCACGCAGCACCGCTACGCAAAATATCTTTAGCAATAGAAATACCTTTGGTATGGTCTCCCATCGGGATTGACTCGCCAACTTGGAGTGCTAAGGCAGCATTCAAAGCGACTACTTCATATTGCGCTTGAGTTCCCTTTCCTTGCAAAACCGATCGCAAAATCTCGGCATTTTCGGGCACATCGCCGCCGCGTAACTCGCCTATGGGGGCTGGTGTCAAACCGAGTTCTTCGGGATTTAGGGAAGATATTTGCACTTCACCTTCGGAGAGTACTGCCAGATCGGTCAAATCTCCCAGACCGGCTTCATCTAGTTTTTCTCGTCCGTGTACGACAATGGCTTTTTGCGTACCCAAACTAAGCAAGGCGTGAGCGATAGTTGCTAACAAGTTTGGTTCGCAAACGCCAATTACCTGACCTGTGGGTCGTAAGGGGTTGACGAGTGGGCCTAATAAATTAAATATTGTTCGCACTTTTAAGGTTCGCCGCAGGGGGGCAACGACTTTGAGGGCTGGGTGCCAACCGGGTGCAAATAAAAAGGTAATGCCGACTTCGGATAATGCCGCCTGTACGCGATCGCTTGTAGCATTCAAGTTGACGCCCAAGGCTTCCAACACATCAGCAGAACCCACTCGGCTAGAAGCCGAACGATTGCCGTGTTTGGCAACCCGCACCCCGGCTGCTGCTGCCACAAACGCCACGGCAGTGGAAATATTAAATGTTGATGCGCCATCTCCGCCTGTACCGCAGGTATCGATGATGGGAATTGGGGATTGGGAACCTTCCCCGGTGAGGGACTGAGTTTGCAGTACCTGGGCCATGCCAGCTAATTCTTCAGTGGAAACGCCTTTAGCTTGAATGGCGGCTAAAATCGCTCCGGATAAGACGGGTTCGATCGCCTCGTTCAGCCATCCTTGCATTAAATGGGATGCTTGTTCAATAGATAGGGATTGTCGATCGAGCAGCTGTTGCAGCAAGCTAGCCCAGCTAAGGGACGACTCGGTTGCCGTCGCTCCATCGGTGGTGTTTTTGGATACGGATAATGGGGTATTAGTCATAAACATATAATTTTAGTTCAAAGTTACGCCGTTTTCTAGAGCTTTAATTTAACTGCAAATTTACTTGAATATCTTTGCGATTATTTTGGAAATTCATGTTTAGAATGATACTTAAAGTCATTTGCCAGATTGAATTATCGGCTAATTACAAGTGAGAGTAATACGTAAGATTATTTTTTAGTTTAAACAAAATTTAACAGGGCCTTGTTGGTCATGGGTGGGCTCGTCTGGGAAACTAACGTAATCATCAAAATTTAAATATATCCTTATAATTAATAGGCTTCATCTGTGACAGAAATCACATAAGAACTGTTGAAGATAGATATATTACTAGAGAAAAGACTTTTTTCGCTAATGGACAAGCCTGTCTTTATCTGCCAAAGATTAATAGCTAAGTAATAAATAATGGCTACCCAAGAACAGGAAAATAGCAAGAAGGAGTGCCAAAGACTTTTGGCATTGCTAGACGAGAGCGAAAACCGATTTCGCCTTATGGCTGACACGGCTCCTGTAATGATTTGGACGTCTGGGGCAGACAAGCTTTGTAATTATTTTAACCAAGTCTGGTTGGAATTTACCGGACGCCATGTAGAACAGGAGCAGGGTTACGGTTGGTGGGAAGGAGTTTATCCGAAAGATCGCCAGCAGTGTTTGGATACCTATGTTAAGGCTTTTGATGCCCGTCAAAAATTCGAGATGGAATATCGGCTGCGACGTGCAGATGGAAAGTACCGCTGGATTTTGAATACAGGCGTGCCAAGGTATTACCCAGACGGCAGCTTTGCCGGTTATATCGGCTCTGCAATCGATATTACCGATCGCAAGCTCTCGGAAGCAGCGCTGAAATCCGCAAACGAAGTATTGGAAATCAAAGTCAAAGAGAGAACGACTCAATTAAACCATACGATCTCACTATTAAAAGAAGAGATTAAGGAACGCCGACGAGTCGAAGAAGCATTGCGGCAGAGTGAGAAACGCTTTCGCTCTATTGTCGATCAAGCCGGAGATGCTTTTTTCGTACAGGATGGGGAAGGCAAAATTATTGATGTTAACCAGCAAGCTTGCGATAGTTTGGGATATACCCGCGTTGAGTTATTTAACTTGTCAGTATCCGACTTTGAGGTGAGTGTCCAGCTGGAGGAAATGAAAGAAATCTGGCAGCAAATAGTTCTGGGTGGAACTCATACCGTGAATGGGATTTATCGACGCAAAGACGGCACAACTTTCCCAGTTGAGGTGCGATTGAGTAAGGTTGAGTGGGGTGGAGATCGGTATATCCTTGCCATAGCTAGAGATATCACCGATCGCAAACAAGTCGAACAGCTACTCCGCGAAAGTGAGGAGCGATTTTTGAGCTTGGTAAAAGCTTTACCGGTTGGGATATTCCGCACCAATCCGCAAGGTAATTGTTTGTATGTCAACGATCGCTGGAGCGACATCACGGGGTTGAGTCTAGAAGTAGCACAGGGAGAAGGTTGGGCGCAAGCGATCCATGAGGACGATCGGGAGCGCGTTTATCAAGAATGGTACGAATCTGCAAAAACCAATTCACCTTTTAAATCCGAGTATCGCTTTGTGCGTCCCGATGGTTTGGTAACTTGGGTATTGGGTCAATCAGTCCCGGAAATGGGAGCCGAAGGAGTAATGAGCTATGTTGGGACGCTGACAGATATCAGCGATCCTAAAAGAGTTGAAGAAGAACGCGATCGCTATTTTAATCTATCGCTGGATATGATTTGCACCGCCGGTTTTGATGGTTATTTAAAGCAACTTAACCCGGCATGGGAAAAAAGCGTTGGTTACTCAACCGAGGAACTGCTGGCTAAACCTTACATTGAATTTGTGCATCCAGAAGATCGGGAAGGAACTATCCGCGAAGCCGAGAAAATTGCGCTTGGTATTAACACTCTTTCGTTGGAGAACCGTTGGCTTTGCAAAGATGGCTCCTACAAGTGGCTTTTGTGGCAAGCTGTGCCATTTACCGAACAGCAAAAAATGTATGCAGTTGCTAGAGATATAACGGAACGCAAACAAACTGAGGAAGCATTGCGATCGAATGAAAGAATATTGCAGGTGATTTTCGATAGCGCTTTTCAGTTGATGGGATTGATGACACCAGATGGCACTCTCATAAAAGCAAATCAAACAGCATTGGATGTGATTAAAGCTGAGCCCAAAGATGTTATCGATCGCTTGTTCTGGGAAACCCCCTGGTGGCCTGAAAATCCAGAAATTCGTAACCGTTTGCAAACAGCTATTAGCGAAGCTGCACAAGGTAAATTCGTGCGTTACGAAACCGAGGCGCAGAATGCTGAAAATCAAGTGATGATTGTTGACTTCTCGATCAAGCCTGTGTTTGACGAGACAGGAAAAGTAGTACTTTTGATTCCGGAAGGTCGCGACATCACGGAGCGCAAACAAGCAGATTCAGAACGTCAAAAATTAATAACTTTGATCGAAAACAGCAGCGATTTAATTGGCATTGCTTCTCTGGAAGGAAAGCCTATTTTTATAAATCAAGCTGGCCTAAAGTTGCTGGGATTGCCAAATTTTGCAGAATTGGCAAATATGAATATAACTGACACCTTTATGCCGGAAGATATTAATGAAATTGAGCAGCGGATTATACCAACTGTTCTGGAAAAAGGCTATTGGCAGGGAGAGTACAGATTCAAGCATTTTCAAACTGGCGAATCGATTCCCGTCGATTACAATCTGTTTGTGCTGAAAAACCCACACACAGGACAACCGCAGGCTTTGGCAACGATCAGTCGCGATATTACAGAGCGCAAACAATCGGAAGAAGCTTTGCGACGATCGTCAGATGAATTGCGCCAAAGAACTCAGGATTTAGAGCAAATTTTGCGCGAATTACAACAAACTCAAGCTCAACTTATCCAAACTGAAAAAATGTCGAGTTTGGGTCAGTTAGTTGCTGGTGTCGCTCATGAAATTAACAACCCCGTCAGCTTTATTTACGGCAATATTACTCCAGCATCAGAATATGTGGAAGATATACTGCGACTGCTAAAACTGTATAAGCATTACTATCCCAATCCGGTAGAAGAAATTCAAGAACTTGTTGAAGAAATTGAGCTTGACTTTTTGCTGGAAGACTTACCGAAGCTCTTGGCATCTATGAAGATGGGGGCTGACCGCATTCGCGAGATAGTCCTTAGTTTACGGAACTTCTCGCGTCTTGATGAAGCGGAAATGAAGGATGTCAATATTCACGAAGGTATAGATAGTACGCTCCTGATTTTGCAAAATCGTTTTAAAGAGATAGGAACACACGCAGGCATTCAAGTTATTAAAGAATATGGCAATCTACCTAATATTGATTGCTATGCGGGACAACTCAATCAGGTATTTATGAATATCATTACGAATGCGATCGATGCTTTGGACGAGTGGAATAAGAAGCGATCGCCAGAGGAAATTAAGCAACATCCCAGTTGCATTCACATTCGCACAGAAGTATTCAATAAAGATCGGGTAGCTATCCGTATTAAAGATAATGGCCCCGGCATGACAGAGGAAGTACATCGTAAATTATTCGACCCATTTTTTACCACCAAACCTGTCGGGAAAGGCACTGGTCTGGGATTATCGATTAGCTATCAAATTGTGGTAGAAAAACATCTCGGAAACATATATTGTATTTCCGCGCCAGGACAGGGTACGGAGTTTGTAATTGAAATTCCGATTCGACAAAAATCTGTCTAATGCTGTTGTGCGATCGTGCATTTAACTGCGATCGAAAATTATGACTGAAGTTTCTCATTTCTTGAGAATTAACTGTTACTAATTTTTCCTTGCACTTGCGTATAAGTAACCTGCGCCAAAAGTAGCTGTTCTAACTTTTGAAGAAAAAATATACTACATAAGGGAAAATTGGTCAAGCAACTTATTGTTATTTCCGTTCAATCAATCAAATCTCCTAACTTGTAAGCTGGGTTATGGGTAATACAAATTACGTATTTGCCCAACTTGGGATCGAAAACGCCGATCGCACCATACAAATGCGCTACCTTGTGCGTTAATACGCAAGCAACGGGTAATGAAGCTGGGCCATTAATTTTCAGCAACACACCCCCTTTTAGTTCTCCGGAAGCTGTCATTTCATCCAACCGCGCCGCTGCATCGCGCACAATTTGGTCGTTTTGGGCTGGGTCTGCAAAGCCGATTTTTAGTACATCGCCTTCTAGCTCAATTTTGTAAGTAGTCATGGCTGTATCGCTTTTAGGAATAAACCCATCATACTACTCAGTTGGAAGCGGCTATTTCCAGATTAGATTAAACTAAAGTTAAATTTTGTATTTAGGTGATGTGCAGCGAAACCCAACTTTTGCGTTGGGTTTCGTTTCACTCAACCCAACCTACAAAGTTAATCTCTACTGGGGTAGGGAAAAATTGAAAATTTTAGATTTCAGATTGCAGATTGATATCAAATCCAAAATCCAAAATCTAAAATCTAAAATTGATTAAGTTCCTAACATCTGCAAGTTGTACAAACTGGCATAAAGTCCTCCTTGGCGCAGTAATTCCTCATGACTGCCGGATTCTACAAGTTGTCCCCGCTTGAGTACCAAAATGCGATCGACATTGCGAATAGTAGAAAGTCGGTGCGCGATAATAATCGCAGTACGTCCCACCAGCAAATGTTCCAAAGCTTCTTGAATTAATGCTTCTGTCCCCACATCCAAGCTGGCAGTTGCTTCATCCAACACTAAGATGCGAGGATTGCGGATAGCAGCGCGGGCAAAGGCTAGGAGTTGTTTTTGACCGCCAGAAAGATTTGTACCTCGTTCCCGCAATTCGGTGTCGTATCCTTGAGGTAACTGTTCGATAAATTGGGCAACGTTAGTTTGTGCTGCGGCGGCGCGAATTGCCTCGAAGGAGTAAGTTTCTCCCAGCGTGATGTTGCTTTTCACATCACCGGCAAACAGAAATCCATCTTGGAGGATAACACCCATGTGACGGCGCAGTTCGATTTGAGGTAAGTCTCTGATATCTACTCCATCGAGAAGGATGCGACCCTGTGTCGTTTCGTAGAGACGGCACAAAAGACGAATGATCGAACTTTTACCGGCACCTGTGGGGCCAACTAGCGCAACTTTTTCGCCCGGATGGATGGTGAAATCTAAATCTTTGAGAACGTATTCATCAGTTTTGTAGCCAAAAAATACGTGTTCAAACCGAATTTCTCCCCCTTCTACTCCCCGTGCTGGCGGTAAAGATTTGGGATGTTCCGGATCGCGAATTTCGATAGGTTCATTGAGGATGTCGGTGATGCGTTCGACGGCGGTAAAACCTGCTTGAATTGAGGTGAATTTTTCGGCTAATTGGCGCAAGGGATCGAAGAGGCGCTGGGCGTACAAAATAAAGGTGGATAAGATGCCAAAACTAAAGTTATTTTGCATGACAAACCAGCCGCCCAGCCCCAGTACGCCTGCGATCGCAACTAGAGAAATCCACTCCAGCGTGGCAGAAATAGCGGAGTCGTGAAAGATGGTTTTGTCTACTTCCGTGACATACCGCTTGTTGATAGTCCGAAATAGTTCGGCATTAAACTTTTCCCGCCGGAATAACTGGACTATATTAATGCCAAGGATATTTTCTTGCAGGGTGGCGTTAAGGGCGGAAAGTTCTTCCCTCGCTTTGTAATTGGCTGTGCGGTATTGGTGCTGGAAATAGACGATCGCAAACGATACCGGCACTAGCATTAACACTAGCATCAAAGCCAGTTGCCATTGCAATAAAAACATGGCAACCGCAATTACCACAATCGAAAACAAGTCGCTGACAATGCCGATCGCACCTGTGGAAAAAACATCTCCCAGCGCTTCCACATCGCTGGTGAGGCGTGTGATCAATTTTCCTACGGGTGTGCGATCGAAAAATCGCAGTGCTAGAGAGGTGACGCGCTCGAACAAATCTTTGCGAATGGCGGCGGTGATTTGCTGACCTACTTTTTGTACAGTATAGGATTGAGTGCTGACAAGTAGTATGCGGACAGTTACAGTTACTAACAATAAAACGACCAAGATATTAAACGCCTCTGCAAAGGGGCGATTTTGCAAAAATGCAAACGTTGTGTTTTCTTGGCGGATTAAAGATATCGCTTGTCCGATTACAATCGGTTGCACAGCACCAGAAATCGATACCGGTATCAATAATGCGATCGCCAGCGCCAGCAAACGGCTGCTTTGGCGGGCATAGGGGACTAGACGCAGGAACAATCTCCAGTCACTTTCTTTCGGACGCGATCGCTTATTTGCCAAATCCTCTCTCAGCGGCGATGAGCTTGTCATGAGATAGATGTCTCTACTTTTGTTGCTTCCACTTCTAATTTGACCATAGGCATATAGACAAAACCATCCCCATTCGGTGGGTTGAACTGAATGTATGCCTCCGCTAGCTCATCAATAATGTCTGCACGTAAATCTTCCGGTAACTTTTCCGTCAGGGGTAGCCATGTTGTCCGCAACAATCCTTTAAATCCTTCTGTGCCATCAAAAATCATATTTGTCGTTATTGCTTCTACCCTATTTGATTTTAAGCCCACCTTTTCCAGCATTTCCTTGTATTCATGAGCTTTGTACAAACCAAATGGTGAAATTAGTTCCTGGAAATAGTTTTTCCATTTGCCTTGGCAGATTACTTTATCTACCACCATTCGCATACAGGTGTCATCCGTTTTCCCAGCTAACAAAAGCTGTATCTTTCCATGCGGCTTCAAACTTTTTTCGATCCCTTCCAGAACTGGGATATGGTCATTAATCCAATGCAGACAATTAAACGAAACGATCAGGTCAAATTGATTCTCCAAATTTAGGTTTGTTGCATTCTTATACTCAAATCTAAGATTTGGAAAATGGCTCTGAGGAAATTTTTGCCGAGCGAAGTCGATCATTTCTTCAGAACCATCTATTCCCGTAACCGAACCATCCTTGACAAGGGTAGCAAGTTCTGCCGTAATTTTACCATCCCCGCAACCAATATCGAGAATATTTTCATTCCCTTTGAGGGCGATTTTAGCGATAAACTCCCTTGCCAACCTTTGCTGTTCGGAAGAATTTCTGTGGTAATCTTCAGCATTCCATTTGTACATAATCTTTTAGGTTGCCCGTGTAAAGTTTGTAGATGGGAAACTCACCTCCATACTTTTATTTCTTCCACGAGGTTGGCAAGAATTCTGGTAAAAATCAAACCAAAGATAGAGTTTTTTCTCTTAGTCCTTCTACCCAATGGTAAAGGTTATCGGTGTTGAGCCGGTAACTGAGGGGATGGGCAATCAGTCGCGCCGTACTTTCAAACAGAACTTCTATCTCCACTAAGCCATTTTCTTTGAGGGTGCGCCCAGTCGATACTAAGTCCACGATCGCTTCCGACATTCCTGTAATTGGCCCCAGTTCCACCGAACCGTACAGAGGCACGATCTCTACGGGTAAATCCAGATTGTCAAAGTATTCGCGGGCACAACGGACGAACTTGGAAGCAACTCGACCGTGAGGAGGCAATTCCAATGCAGACTGATAAGGACTGGAAGATTTTACCGCCACCGACATCCGACAGCGACCGAATTCCAAATCAGCTAAGTGCGCTACTTGCGGTTGTTTTTCTCGCAGCACATCGTAACCGACGATTCCCAGTTGCGCTTGTCCGTATTCCACATAAACTGGCACATCCTGCGCCCTGACGAGCAAAGCTTTCGCCGTCCCGGTGGGGTTGTGAATCTGGAGTTGACGCATTTTGGGATCGAGAAAAGCACTAAAATCCAGTCCAACTGCTTGTAACAGACGGATGCTGTCGCTGAGAAGTGCGCCTTTAGGTAATGCAACGGTAAGCATAGGGTCTAGGGGAAAGAACGGGGGAGCGGGGGGGAGAGAGGGAAAGTCAAAAGTCAAAATTCCTCCTCTTCCCTTTCCCTTCCTATTGTTGCACTTGCTAAGCCCAGTATAATTTGAGTTCTGACGCTTACTGTAGCCCAATGCCCAATCTCCAATGCCCTGCTTATGCGAATTCTTTTGGTTGATGATGAAGTTGAGCTCGCCGACCCCCTGAAAGCTGTGTTAACCCGCGAAGGTTACAGCGTCGATATAGCTTATGATGGTGTTTCTGGAAGTCAGTTAGCGGCTATTGGCAATTACGATTTGCTGATTCTCGATTGGATGTTACCGCAAATGAGCGGACTGGAAATTTGTCAGCAATTGCGATCGCAAGGTATTGCCACACCAGTATTATTTCTTACTGCCAAAGACACTTTAGACGATCGCGTGCAGGGATTGGACGCTGGTGCTGATGACTATCTGGTCAAACCTTTTGAATTGCGAGAATTGCTCGCACGGGTTCGCGCTTTGCTGCGGCGATCGGCTACCCTAGAATCAGCCTCAACAATCCAACGTCTGCGAGTAGGCGATTTGGAACTTGATGGCGATAACCAAGTCGCTTATCGTCACGGACGCACGATCGATTTATCGGAAAAAGAAAGTCAATTACTCGCATATTTTATGCGCCACCCCGGTCAATTATTAACCCACACCCAAATACATCAACATCTCTGGAGTGAAGACGAACAACCCAGCAGCAATGTGTTAGCAGCTTTAATTCGCCTCCTGCGTCGTAAAATTGAAGCTACTGGCGAATCTCAGTTAATTCACACCGTCTACGGAAAAGGTTATCGATTTGGCGAAACTTAGCCACCCGATTTTGGATTTTGGATTTTGGATTTTGGATTTTGGATTGGCTGGGCATTGAATATTGTAGAGGCTCCTTCTTTTCAGTTAGTTGTCAGTTGTTAGTTGTCAGTTGTCAGTTGTCAGTTGTCAGTTGTCAGTTGTCAAGCAGTTCCCTCAGCGCATTCTTTTTTTTGACTTTTGACTTTTAACTTTTGACTTTTGACTTTTGACTCATTTTGGTTCCACAATCGACCCCATAAACAAAATAGTGCCTGTTTGATTATCGCGGATGGCGCAGAAAAACGGGCGATCGACAACCATTCTAAACGGTTCTTGTTGCGGTATTTGCACAGATGTTGCCGTGACTCCCACAGAAGTAACTGCTGCGGCTTCAGTTCCTTCTTCGTTCACTTCTACAAAAGTTTTATGCTTGACTTGATTAATTTTTGCAGGTACAGCAGTCATCGCAGAAAAATTAGCTCTGTCTTGAAAAGCTATCCCCATACCCAAAGCTTGCAGCGCTTGATTTAAAGTGACTTCATACTCTAACTTAAACCTGGGCAAAACAATTGTACCTTGTCTGGAAACAAACTGATTCATCCATTGTTCCCAATTTTCAGCAGTTAAGTTGTTGTAGAAAGATTGCTGGTTGACGTTTTGTTTTGGCAGAAACACATACATACTCAAACGTCTCGTTCCGTAAGGCAAACTAATGGCTTGAAACGATTGATTTTCGTAGTAGCCAAATCTACCCGTTTGAGACATGAGCGGGTGCTGTTTGCGCGTACCGTTGAGCAAGGTAAAGGGGCGCTGTTGGGTAGCATTTTTGGGAAATTCTTTTGTCCAACTTCCCTTGAAGTAGATGGCGTTGATTAAAAATAAAATGTCGTCTGGATTAATGCGATCGATTATTTTCGGAATTTTTCCATTTGTGTTTTGGTTAACCCAACCATTGATAATTGATGGAGAATTGGGATTGGCAAAGTCTAAATTGGTGACTTGTGCTTTGTAAAATTCCTTGCTTTTTTGCAGGAAGTCAGGCTTGAAAGTCACATCTTTTTTAGCCCAAAGAGAATTAGCAATGCTGAGTTGCACTTTGGTGTCGGGATTTTGCAAAATGTTAATCAATGCTAATTGAGATTGGTTAATTTCATTCAAACTCATTCCTTGCAATTGGAGAGTTTGCGCCATTGCTTGCTGGGTTGTACCGCTAGCGCCATTGTAGGTCATGGAGAGCGCGATCGCCACACTGGTAGGAGAGACAAAAATATTTTCTCTGCTATTCTGGCGGAAAATTTGCCCAAACAGTTTGAAGCCAAAGTTTGTGTTAGCCGTAACTAGCTTGTTATTCATACTTCTAGCTTGTTTAGTAAAACTGGTATTAGTAACATCAGCCATGACAGGCTGATGTTCTTTTATAAAAAGTAATCCCAGTAAGCCGGATACTGCTAAACTAATAGAGATTGCACAAACTACACCCTTTTGAAAGATAAATTTACTTTTCACGATCGTGCTTTGATAAGTTATTTCAGTGAATACTTGACAAATAATCAGGCGAATTTCGAGTCAGAAAAGTTCCCCGATAACGGAAAAGCGATCGCTCTCATCTCATTGACGGTATCCAAATACACTTCGCTTCGTGGTTTGCAAAGACGCAGGCATATCTAATTTTTTCCAAATTTCAAGCACCGCCCTTTCAAGGCCCAGCCAATCCAAAATCCTTGCATCGGGTGACTGAGATTTGCAGCTAAATTCACCAGACATCCTGAGCATCTTAGTTTTATCCTGAAAGAGGTTACTGATGAGTCAAGCTCAAAACTAACACTACAGTTGCTTAAAATTAAGCTCATGGATACAACTTTTACCCCCAGCGCTCAGCAAATTACGCAAACCAAACAAAAGATTGACGCTTATATTCAAAGCATTGACGCTAATCCAGAACATCGCTCTGGTGCTTATCCTTACCACCAGTTCCACGCAGAGGGAGAAGCAATTCGGGGTACGGTGCTGATGTTCCACGGCTTCAGTAGCAAACCTCACCAGATGTGGCGCTTGACAGATTACTTGTTCCGCAATGGGTTTAATGTTTATCAGGCAACTTTGGCGGGTCATGCTTTTAGGATACCGGATAAATACTGGCCGCAAGTGGATCTCAAGCCAGAAATTGCCAACCCCCTACGGGAAAAGGTGCAACAAGACCCAGTTTTGCTCAACTTCTTTGCCAATATGATGGCAGATCCGAGCAATTACGGTCGCCTTGGCGAGTTAGAAAAAAAGGCTTTGGTGGCGAGGTTGGTGAAATTAGAACCTCGGCTATTAAATATTGTGAAGGCGATCGAGTTGAATGAAGACCCGGATTTCGATCGCTATTTCATTTCTTCCCATATGAATTATCTCCAAAATGCTCGCGATCGTCTGGCGGAATTGGAAGCAATGCCTGGGCCAATCTATACGATCGGATTGTCGGTGGGTGGGTCTGTGGCCCTTGGCTTAGCTGCGGATCGACCCGATCGCATTAAAGGAGTTGTCGCCTACGCACCTCTGCTCAAGATTTATGGTGTACAAGAGCGCCAGTACGTGATGTTAGCTGGGCCACTGGATATCAGCGAATCAGGCTGGGACCCTGCGTTGCAGTTTCCTGTAGGTTGTTTAACTGCTGTCGATTGCTTTGGCAGTTTTGTACTCAGCAAGGCGCAAACTTTACAGTCTGTTCCCACTTTTTTGGTTCTCACTGAAAATGAGGATGCGGCTGATATTGAGACTAACCAACAATTTTTTAAAGATATCGGAGGCGAACGCAAAAAACATCGCTTATATGTTTATCCTGCTAGCGATATGGTGCCTCACCCAATGGTAGATCCGACTGAGATCAGTCGGCAAATGAGCAATCGTTTTTGGCAAAGTCTCTATCAGGAAACTTTCCGTTTCTTAACTGCTGGTGAAGTCGATTCTGCCAATATGGCAAATGTCGAGCAAAATGCGGATTTACCGCAAGTACCGCCAGTTTAGTTTTTGTGTGCGATCGCTCTATATCTGTAAGTGGGCGATCGCCCTTTGCAATAGCCTTTTCATGGGTCTATTCTTTCGCTGAATTGATACCGAGCCAGACGGTATGACAAATCATTATATAATTTATCATAAGTTACAAAGTAACTATGCTTAGAATTAACTATTGTATTCTGGCGACGCCACTCTAATCTTTTTCTTTCTCTAAGCTCTAGATTCTCATCTCTACCGACAACGAGTAATCCTATGTAGTCAATTGTTCTGCCATTAAACCTGTTCTCGAAATCATCGGTTCTCTCTAAATCATTTAGTTTCCAAAACCAATCTATAATTTGGCTCAATCCACGTTCAAATCTGGACGACCATTCTGGAGTGCTTCTTCCTGGTTTTGTTATAAAAATGCTGTTAGTTGCTGCTTCTTCAAATTCTACGAAACAATAAGATCTGTTTACCGAATCTCCAATCGCTAAATCACAAGCAAAATCCCCAAATATGTCATATTCAAACGCAACTCTATCATATCTACTAATATCTGGGTGATACGAAGCCAAAAACGCAGATAAATGCTGACGTTCTCTGAAAAACGGTATTATGTCGTCGCGTTCTGATAAACCTCGACGGCTTTGGAGTAGTTGTTGCATTTCACTAAGTTGGGAACGACAAACACTGACATCAAACTCAACTCTTGAAAAATTTTTCACGGACTCCTCACTACTGAGCTTTTTTTCTAAACATATATTCTATCGTTTTCCGCCTAAACAGTTCTAAAATTTCTATTCTATCCTCAGATGTTACATCAAAAATGATTCTGAGGCTAGCATCTACCTGAAGTAGATAAAGCTGTTCCTCTTCGTTCAGCTTTTTGATATTTGACGCCAGCGGTCGATCGATCGAAAAATTTTCCAGAGAATCGATCGACTTCAAAACGTTTGCTCTTTCTTCCTCCGACAGCACATCGAGTCCAGGAAGCACGCTGCTATCAATTTTGATTCTACTTTGGTTAACTGTCATAAAAATACAAACTCCAGTTAGTAAGTTGCCAGAAAAAAACGCTATGTACTGTCGGGTGCGTCAGACTTTGATTACAGATCGATCGCATGAGGTTTTCTGTCTCTGACACACCCGACTTTAGGTACTATTTTAATGTATTTTACTCAAATTCTACTTGATTCCCCACACTTCGATCGTTTTATCCTGTGCAGCACTATACAAAGTTTGTCCATCCGCACTAAACGCGAGGCGAGTCACATACTTATCCTTTCCTGTCAAAGTGTGGAGATTTTCTGCGGTTTTTATATCCCAAAATTCGATCCTCTTGTCATCAGCACCGCTACTCACCAAAGTTTGACCGTCTGGGCTAAAGTTTAGGCAATTTGCCCAGCCTGAATGTAGTTCTAAAATACGGATTATTTCCCCTGTTTCCAGATGCAAAAGTCTAATTTTCTTATCCCAAGATGCAGCGGCGATAATTTCGCCGTTTGGACTGGTGGCAATGGATAAACCACCCATTAAAGGGATTTTGAAAGTGCGCGGTTTATCTCTATTTCGCAAATTCCATAATTTAACAGTGCCATCTGCACCGCCGCTGATGAGAGTTTGTCCATCTGGGCTATAGGAAAGGTAAAAAACTGTTGCTGTGTGCGTTCCCCAAACGAGAGAATTACTAATATTATAAATTAGTTTACCAGTTTGTAAATCCCAAATTTTGATAGTTTTATCTTGACTGCCAGTAGCCATATTTTCGCCATCTGGACTAATAGCGATCGCACCGATCGCATCTTCATGTCCGTAAAGCGTGTGCTGCAATTCTCCCTCTTGCCAAACCTCAACAAAATTACTTGTACCTTGCACGCTCCTCACCAATGTTTGCTTGTCTAAACCGATATAATAAATTTGCTTACCTTTTGGCAAATTAGGAACAGTGTAAAGTAATTCTTCTGTTGGCAAGTTCCAGACTTTGATACTCTTATTGCTTTTTAAAATAGCCGCTGTTTCTCCATCAGAGCTAATCGCTACTTGCGTTCCGCCTTTTAGGGTACGCAGACATTCAAAAAATCGATAAAAATTGAATCTTTGTAAAGCTTTACGCACTTCTGCTGTTGTTCTTCCTCGCAGCATCAGATAAGCCGATCGCTGTACCAAATCCGACTCATCGTACAAAGCTTTATTAACTATTTCTAACCCAGGTTTTCCATACTTTATCGCTTCTTTTAGTGCCGCTATTCGCTGTTCTATAACAACACTTGCAAAGCGTTTTTTGACACCTTCTATCCCTCCCAAAACGACACCGTTTGTCGGAGCGGCATTTTGACCGCCAAGGACGGCATCCCAGCCTGTAGGCTGAGTAATACTTTCTGTCATTGTAATATTGTACGCGAGCGAACAGCTTTTTAATTATAAGTGCGATCGCGTATTTTTTTTCGCCATATCTATAATTCATTTCTATTCAGCAAACAGTTGAGTTTACTTTGTAGCTTTTCTCGCAATAGTTGTGCCTGCTTATACGTATTTAAACGGATGTTGTTTGATGCCATTTGTGGTGGAATTGTATTTTGATTATCGGTATTTCTATAGAGAGGTTGAATATAATATTGCAATCGACTTCTCATTGCCCAAACTCCCATTGATGGGAAGAGAATAAACACAATTATCAAAAAAGAAATCGGCAAGAAAGGCAAGCCAAATATTTTGCCGATATTTTTAAAATTAAAAGCAAAAGGATGTAAATATTCATTACCCCAACACACAACTGGAAGAATGGGAATTTGATAGCGATCGCTCAAACTAATAAAACTGGGATGAAATGTCTGAATCTGAAAACGTAACGGCCAACCTTTGCAAGGGCCGCGCAAACCTTCCGGCGCATAAAGTAAAATTGTTTTATGGGCAACCGCCGCTTCAAATTCATCGTATTCTGCACGCACACCGCCCAAAACTTGAGACCATCCCGGCGGTAGCCACCAAATCATCCAAAGATGTTCAAACAAAGAAACACCGGCAAGAGGTTGTACAATCCAGTCGCGTGTATCTCCTAACAGATAAGCTAATACCAAAAAATCCCACGGGAAACACATTCCGGCATGGTTCATCGCGACGATCGCAGGCCCAGTTTCGGGTAAATTTTCGATTTGTTGCAACTCGCCACGAAAGTAATATTTGACTATAGGTGCGAGAATTTCATCGCGAAAAGCTTTTTGATAATTTGGATCGAAGGTCGGACTTTCTCGACGCGGTAAACGACAGCCAAGACGTAACCAGCGAATTAGCAACGCCAAATAAAATCCACCGGGAATTAAAAATAAAATATATTCCAACCAATTCCAACCATCGGGATCGGCATGATAATGCTGCCAATGACGATTGAACAAAATTAGCCAACCTGGTGGATACCACAGACAAAACCAATCGAACCAACTAAAAGTAAAACCTTCTTCTCTCATATCAAATTATCTTTCTTTAGTTTGTAGTATGCCGATTTTTCCAACTGGGAAGTGACAAAATTAATATTTTTCCTTTTTCCATCTTCACCTCTCTCTATCTTCCTTTTGACTTTTGGCTTTTGACTTTTGACTTTTGACTTTTGACTTTTGACTTCAGCGCACCAGCTTCGCGACCGCTGTAGCTAATTTAGCTGGTTCGACTGGCTTAGATACGTGCATTTGGAAACCTGCCTCAATTGCCTTCCAACGATCCTCCTCTCTAGCAAAAGCTGTGAGAGCGATCGCACGAATTTGTTCGCCTCGCTGTGACTGAAGCTGTCGCACTTTGCGGATCAAGTCGTAGCCGTCTTCTTGTGGCATTCCGATGTCGCTTAGCAACACATCCGGTTTGATATGTTCGATCGCTTCCATTGCTTCCCTTACCGAACTCGCCGTCCTCACTTGGGCACCGTATTGTTTAAGTACCGTAGCAATCAAATCACAGCTATCTACATCATCATCAACAACAAGAACCTGCAAACCATTAAGAGGCTGAACAGCTGAGGGACTCAGAGGTACAGCCGAATAATTTTGTTCTCCCCCGCTGGAGAGATCCCCCGATCCCTTACTTTGTGCAAGCACTGGCAACTTCACAGTAAATGTTGCGCCCATACCTTCCCCTTCGCTCAACGCCTGAACGCTGCCGCCGTGCAATTCCACCAAGCGGCGCACAATTGTCAGTCCCAATCCGAGTCCGCCCTGAACTCTTGTAATTGTGCCATCTTCTTGGCGAAAACCGTCAAACACATGAGGCAGAAAATCAGCACCGATACCTTTGCCGGTATCGCTTACCGTAATTTGAACATAGGAGATTGCAGATTTGAGATGGAAAATTTCAGGTTGAACTTTTTCCGTTTCAACTTGCAATCCTAAAATCCGCTTTTGGGTTGGTTGAAAAATATTACTTTCTGAGTCTGCTTCTGGGGCGGCAATATTTAAATTTGCTCCAGAAGTGACTCCAAACGAGTCAACTTTTTCGGAAATCGGCAATTCAGCCAGCGTCACCTTGACTTGTCCTCCTTCTGGGGTAAACTTAACAGCATTGGAAAGCAAATTGCCGATAACTTGCTGCAAACGATCGACATCGCCTATAACTTTGCCCAGCAGAGGATCGAGACTCGACTCCAGTTGAATAGCTTTTGCTTGAGCTGCTGGCTTGATAGTTTCGATCGCCTCCTCAATAATTGCTTCCAGCTTGACCGGCTGCATACTCAGACGAATCTTGCCGCGAATAATGCGGGAAACATCCAAAATATCGTTAATCAGCGTTACCTGTTGTTTGGCATTGCGCTCTATTGTTTCCAGCGCCTTATTGACAATTTCTTCGCTCAACTTGCGGCTGCGTAGCATTTGCGACCAGCCCAAAATTGAGTTCAATGGCGTGCGAAGTTCGTGGGAAACTATGGCCAGAAATTCATCCTTGAGTCGGTTTGCCGCTTCCGCCGATGCCCGTGCTTTTTGTTCTGCCTCGTACAGATTAGCGCGATCGATTGCCACAGCAAAGCGCTCGGCTACCAGTTGTAGCAGATAAATATCGTCTTGAGTGAAATGGCGGCTTTCAATAGTACCGACGTGGACAACTCCCAAAACTCGATCGTCAATTATCAGCGGCACACCGATGAGCGACTGAATGTGTTTTTCCCGCAGCAAGGGGCTGTAAACTTGCCGATAAGCATCGCGCTCGACAAATAACGGCTGACGCAGTGCGGCAATGTGTCCGGCGAATCCTTCACCGATGGGAATGCGAACTTGGTTGCGAGCTTCCTCATCAAGTCCCTTGGCTGCTCTCACCACAAGAGTGTTGCTTTGAGTATCCGTCAGCAAAATAGCCGCCGTATCCGCCTGAAGAATTTCTCCGATCCGCCCCAGCAGCCCATCCAGCAGATCTTCCAGGGATAAAGGTGCGATCGCGGCATCCGTAACTGCTTGCAAACGTTGAACCCTCTCGGCGGCAGCTTCGGCTAAAGCGCGTGCTGCTTGTTCCCGGGCTAGCAGCCTTGTTCGTTCTTGCTCTGCTCGCACTCGATCGTCGATGTCTGTATTAGTGCCGAACCACTTGACAATTTCACCTTCTTTGTCGCGCATTGGCAAAGCTTGACCCAAAAACCAGCGATATTTTCCGTCCTTTCCCTTCATACGGGCTTGAATTTGGTAAGTAGAGCTGGTTTGCAGAGCGTTGCTCCAGGTATCCATACACTGCTGCAAATCGTCAGGATGTACGATCGCTCGCCATCCCTGTGTTTGAATTTCCTCCAGTGTCATACCGGTGTAATCGCACCAGCGCTGGCTGTAGTAATCTACCTTCCCATTCGGTTCTGCTGTCCATACCATCTGGGGTATCGATTCAGCCAGAAAGCGATAGCGGTATTCATTTGCCTCCGCTTGGGTGCGTGCGGTTTGCTCCCGCTCTAATAGCTGCGTGCGTTCGGCTTCCGCAAGCTTGCGTTGGATTGCTTCTGCCAGGATGTTGGCAGCAGCTTGCAAAAAGTAAATATCATCTTGTGTAAATGTGCGGCTGCGCTTGCTGTGTACCCCCAGAACGCCCCAATGTCCATTTTTTCCGGCGATCGTGACGCTCATACCGCTGACTGCACCGTGGTTGTGCAGCAGTGATGGGCCACTAAATCGCGTTTCGGTGCGGAGATCTCGAACCACGATCGGCTCTTGGGAAAGCAAAGTATAATCCGCCTGAGAATCTTTCTCTGTTTCTACTGTCGCATTGCCTACAAGTCCGGGTTGCCAACCTACACCTGCCCGCAGCAGTAAAGCGTCACCTTCTGGAAGCAGTTCTAACACTTTGCAATATTCAACTTCTAGAGTTTGGGCAATGACGTTAACGGCTTCCTCCATTAAAGTGTCGAGGTTGCTTCCAGCTAGCGCCCGTTGACCGATTTGGGCGATCGCTTGTTGTTCCCGATTCCGCACTCTCAACTCTTCTTCTACCTGTTTGCGATCGGTGATATCGGATCTGATTGCTAAATATTGAAATGGTTTACCCGTGCGATCGAGAAAAGGAACTATTACTGTATCAACCCAGTAATACGTTCCGTCTTTGGCTTTATTCTTAATTTCTCCTTTCCAAACTTTGCCGCTACCAATTGTTGCCCAAAGGTTAACAAAGAATTCTTTGGAATGATAACCGGAATTGAGAATGCGATGGTCTTGTCCGAGCAGTTCTTCTCTGGAATATTTGGATATTTCGCAAAATTTATCGTTTACGTAGTTAATTATGCCTTTTTTGTCGGTTCTGGCTACTATGGCAGCTCGATCTAACGCAAATTTGATATCTGAAAGTTCTTTGAGCGAGCTTTCGTCTGAAGGTTTGCGATCGCCAACGAAGCGGGTTACTTTTGAGAAGCCTCTCAAATCGCCAACTTCGTCTCGTAAAGCAGTAATGACGATATCTGCCCAGAAGCGGGAACCGTCCTTTCGCACGCGCCAACCTTCTTCTTCATAGCGACCTTCTGTTGCTGCTAATTGCAGTATCTGTTTGGGTTTATCCTGTGCGATATCTTCGGGAGTGTAAAAGCGGGAAAAATGTTCACCGATAATTTCTTTTGCCTGATAACCCTTGATGCTTTCTGCCCCTTCGTTCCAACTGACTACGCATCCGTTCTGGTCAAGCATATAAATTGCGTAGTCTTTGACTCCCTCTACCAGCATACGGAAACTATCCTCGCTGCTTCGGAGCTTGTCTCGAGCCCTTTGACGGGCAGAAGTTAGCGATCCGATCGACAGCGCCACGACAGCGAATACGCTCAGCCACAAGATATCGCTACCAAAGTTAAATTGCAGGGAATCCCCCAGTTTCTTAAACAAGAAATCGATCGAAAACGCAGACAAGACGGTGGCTGTTAAACCATACCCAAAATTACCGTAGCCAAACGCGACAGCAGCAAAAAACAGGGGTGTATTGGTATGCTGTAGTGCTGGTTTTAGCCATAGTGCGATCGATAGGGAGATCGCCGCCGCGAATACAGCGATGCTGTAACGCCACAATCGAGGTCTCTGAGTGCAGCCTTTGGGAAAAAGCGGCTTTATGGTTGATGTAAGTGGCGACATGATTTGATACACTCAGCTTCTGATATTTGGACTGCCATCGTTCCGATCTAGCCTAATTCCAGCTTAAAAGCTGTGCGGTTGCGATCGCTCCGCTTTGCACAGGTCTATTTAACTTTGTGTTGGCTCAGCACAGCTACCTCATACTTAGTTTTACTTTATGTTTTTTTCCATACCTCATCCAAAAAAACAAATTTCACTTTAGCGCTCTTGAGAAAAATTAGCTGACGGCGAATCCGATCGAAGATGCTTCTATGGAAAGTGCAGTGCCAATAGAGATCGAGCAATCCGCAACTAAGTTCCGGAGTTGCCAGATCTTCTTGTTAAGAAGAAAACATTTCCATACGTAGATGAATTCGCGGGTTCAGCTTAGCTTCCACAAGTTTCCCGCCGATCAAATGTCGTTCCACAATTTCAGGTACATCGCTGGTTTTTACCCGGCAATACCACGTCTCGTCAGGGACTATCCGCACGGTAGGGCCAGAGCTACACTGCCCCATACAACCGCTACTTTCCACCCTCACTCCCGAAACTTCTGCCGCCTGAAAAGCTGTTAGCACCTCTGCCGAGCTGTTATTCAGGCAAGAACGGTTCTGACAAATCAATACGCAACGAGGTTCTGCCATAAACTCCCAATATCCGCCAGTAGTAACGCACACCTTTTTTATTGTGAACTAGATCGCTACTTTTATGCTAGTAGAGATACGGTTACGCTATTTAGCATTGCAAGTGCTAACGATCGCTGTATTCTCCAGACAGCTTAAAATTCTAAGAAACCCTTAAATAACTGACGCCCCTGACAATATGCGATTTCAATGCGAGCCAAGTAAGTAAATATTCTTAATTAAATTTTGCAAACCCTAAATTTTTTGGATTCTATTTACTATTGAAAATTTTCAATTAGCGGACATGGGATCTACAATGGAACCCATGAACAGGATTGTTCCCGTTCGCTCGTCTCTAATGGCACAGAAAAAGGGGCGATCGACAATCATTGTTACCGCCCCTCCTCTGGTACTTCCTACTGTCGTGACTGCTGATGCTTTAGTACCTTCTTCGTTGACTTCTACAAAAGTTTTGTGTTTAATAAAGCTAATCCATAAAGGTGGGTTTGTCATCGCTGAAAAGTCAGCATCTTTCCGAAAAGCAATTTCCATACCCATGTTTTTCAACACATCTTCTAAATCAATTTCGTACTCTAATTGCCATCGCGGCAGTCCAATTAAAAGTGGTATTTGTTCTTCATAATTTTGCTCAGCGTTAATATTATTTATCCATACTTCCCAAGTTTCAGCATTGAGAGTTTCATAAAATTTTCTCAGATTAATTCCTTTTCTTGGTAAGAAGACGTACAGACTTAAACGTTTTTCACCATAGGGTAAACTAACTGCCTGAAACGTTTCATTTTCGTAATACTTAGCTTGGTAAAGTTGCCGGAACATGAGCGGGTGAGCCTTTTGAGTTCCGTCCAATAAAGTGAATAATCGTTCTTGAGTTGCTTGCTTAGGAAATGGATAAGTCCAATTGCCAAAAAAGTAAATAGCATTGAACAGCATAAAAACAGTATCCGGTTCGATACCATCGACTATTTTATCTATGTTTCCGTTGGTACTTTGCTTTACCCAACCGTTTATACTAGAGATAGTCCTAGCATCGGTAAAGTCAGCATTTTTCAGTTCTACACCGTAAAATTTCTGGATTTTTTGAATAAATTCAGGCTTAAAAGGTTGGTTATCTTTACCCCAGAAGGAATTAGCAATTGATAACTCAACTTGGGAATCTGCATTCGTCAAAGTATCTTTCAGTGCGGCATTTGCTTGATTTAGTTCCTGGATAGCGATCCCTTGTAATTCTAAGGTTTGCGCGATCGCTTCCTGGGTTTTGCCGCTTGCCCCATTGTAGGTAATCGCTAGAGCGATCGCAATGCTGGCAGGAGAGATAAAAATATTTTCGTCAGGCTGTTTCTTTTGGATTTGGGAGAATAACTTGAAGCTAAACTTGGTGTAAGCCGCAATCAGCTTGGGATTCACCTCATTTGGGACATGGGGAGTTACGATGGGAGACTGGGAAAGTGTGGAGTTAAAAAGTTCCTCTGCCCCTCTGCCCCAGTACCCAGTCCCCTTTGCACGCAACATCCCAGTTTCGCCCAGTAGGACTAGGCATAGAGATGCTGCCAAAATTATCCCATATCGGATTTTCACTCTGAACTGGCGACTAGCGCCGCTGACTAATAGTGAATATTTGCCTGTTTGAATCGGTGCAAGGCTTCTGCAAGGCGATCGCACTCTGCAATCAAACTTATCCGCACATAGCCCTCACCCGCAATACCAAAAGCATTTCCAGGTGTAACGACAACGCCAGTCTGCTGCAATACAGAAAGAGCAAAATCTGTTGAGGTAACTCCCGGAGGACATGGCACCCACAAATACATCGTAGCCTTCGTTTTCGGGATATTCCAACCCAACGCAGCCAAACCTTCGATCAGAAAATCCCGGCGGCGACGATACCGTTGTTGCACCTCCTGTAAATATTCATCTGGCAGTTGCAGTGCGGTTTCTGCTGCTGATTGTAAGGCAGCAAAGATACCGTAGTCCAGATTGGTTTTTAAGGTTCTTAAGCCTTGAATAATATGGCCGTTACCCACGACAAAACCCACCCGCCAACCGGCCATATTGTAGGTTTTGGACATGGTGTGAAACTCGACACCGATTTCCTTCCCACCTGGAATTTCTAACAAACTGGTAGGCTGATAACCATCAAAGGCTAATTCCGCATAACAAAGGTCATGCACCAGCAAAATTTCGTACTTGCGGGCAAATTCGACAATTTCTTCAAACAGTTCGCGAGGCGCAGTCGCGGCGGTGGGATTGCTGGGATAGTTGAAGTAGAGAATTTTTGCTTGTCTGGCGACATCATCGGGAATGGTGGTGACATCAATTAGCCAGTCATTTTCCGGTTTCAAAATTATACTGTGAACCTTACCGCCAGCAATTACCGGGCCGCGAAAATGGGCTGGGTAAGCTGGAGAAGGCACCAATACCAAATCCCCTGGATTGATGTAAGCGATCGCCAAGTGGGTGAGACCTTCTTTGGAACCCAACAAAGGCAAAACTTCGCTATCGGGAGCTAACTCAACATCATAGCGCCGTTTGTACCAACTGACGATCGTGCGGCGAAAGCTAGCAGTACCTTCAAAAGGCGGATATCCGTGATTGGCGGGATTTTGCAAGGCGGCGATCGCCGCTTCTACCACCGGCTGGGGCGTCGCCCCATCCGGATTCCCCATCCCCAAATCGATCAAATCCAGACCCTGTTCGCGGGCGCGGGCTTTCAATTCATCCAAGCGGGCAAATACGTAAGGCGGCAGCGCTTGCAGCCGCTGGGCGGGACTAATCCAAGATAATGTCATTTGTCGATTGTCAGTTGTCAGTCGCGATCTGTCAAAAGTCAAAAGTCAAAAGTCAAAATTAACGACCAAGACCGATGACTAATTTTTAATTTTTAATTGCCGAAGTAGTTGTGGAAACCATAGCTGCCATCAGGTGGTCTGGTGCAACTTTAAAGGGTAGCCGATGAATATCGGAATTAGCGGCGCAAGCAATCTCAGCCGATCGCCGCAGATCGGAAAGCGCGATGTTTCCCAAACCCAAATCCTCTAAGCTTTGCGGCAATCCAATCTCATCGTAAAACTTCAGCAGTTGCTGTCGTGCTGTGGCTGCGAGCTGATTTCCCTGTACCATTTCTTCCAAGCGCAGCTGTACCAAAATGCCATAAGCTACTTTTTCGCCATGCAGGGAACCGTGACTTGCAGATATGTGCGTCAAACCGTTGTGAACGGCGTGGGCGGCGACTGTGCGACATTGGGCCCCTCCCAGTCCGCCGATGACGCCAGCCAGCATAACTGTGGCGTCTACCACCGATCGCCATTCCTCGCCCCCAGGTTCTTTGAGGGCGGCTGCTGATTTTTGGAATAAGATATCTCGCAAAACTCTGGCTTGTTGTACGGCGGCAATAATGAAGGTCGCTTGGGAACTGGCGCTGCTGACGGATGCTTCGTACCACTTAGCCAAGGCGTCTCCAATTCCTGCCACCAGGGTTCGCTGGGGAGCTGTTTGGATGAGAGTGTAATCTAAAATCAACAAATCCGGACAGCGATCGAGCGGCACATCGTATAGAAATGCTCCCTCTGATGAGTAGACATTGGCAAGTGCTGTCCAAGCGGCGCAAGTGGCAGCTGAGGTCGGTACGGTAGAGATCGGCAACTGGCACTGATGGGCCAGTAATTTGGCGGTGTCTAAAGCCTTTCCACCACCAACACCGATAATTACATCAGCTTGATGTTCATGTACTTTGCTTCGCAGGAATGCCAGACTCGCTTCGGTACAATCTGGACTGTAGGACGCACTAGCCGCAGAAAGCTGTTGCTGTTCCAGAATTTTTGGCAATTCACCCTGAAGCGCCGCTATGGTAGTTTCGCCGCCGACAACCAAAGGACGACGACCCAAGCGTGCAATTGCTTCGCCGCAAAGCACCAGGTTGCCACGTATTACTTGGGCTGGGGCAACAACAATAGGAGTCAACGCAGTAGCAGTTGGAGTAGACACGTAGGACAAGGATTGGGGATACAGCAAAATCGTGTGATCTAGTTAACATTATTACCTTAGATCGTTCCGGAATGCTTATCCTTCCAAGGAAATCGCGTATACCCAGTTTTGGTAATTTGGGTCTCGGTTTTCTGTAATTGCAGTGAGTTTTTCTTTCAGTTTTTCAGTTAATGGCCTGGTTTCGGGCAATTGGTAATTTTCAATTCTGTTCACTGGCGTTATCTTCGCCGCTGTCCCGCTGAGGAAAACTTCGTCAGCGATAAACAACTCGGATTTATCTACGGATCTTTCGATCGTTTCAATCCCCAAGTCTTTGGCGATTTTGACGATGCTATCTCTGGTGATTCCTTCTAAGATATCTTGGTCAAATCCTGGCGTAATCAATTGCCCGTTTCTCACCAAGAATATGTTCATCCCAGAAGCTTCGCAGACTTTCCCTTGGGAGTTCATTAAAATCGCTTCGTCAAAACCGGATTCTACTGCTTCGGTTTTAGCCAAAGAAGATGTGATGTAGGCGGCGCTAATCTTACCTCTTAATGGAAAACTGCGGTCTTCTTGTCGATACCAAGAGCTGATTCGGCAGTTTACTCCATCGGCAGAAAGGTAATCTCCCAGTTCTAATCCATAAACAAAGAAGTCTTTTTCTATATTGTGAAGTCTGGGGGCTATTCCTAAATCTGATGTGTAAACAAACGGTCTGATGTAAAAAGATTTATTGGGTTGATTTTTTTTGACGAATGTAACTATAGTTTCTTCTATTTTTTTAGCTGGCAAATCGTAGTGTAAAAACTTAGCGCTTTGACTTAACCTTTGGCAGTGGCGGTCTAATCTGAACAGCAAAATTTGTTTGGAGTTTTGCGGATCGGGGATACCGCGCAGTCCTCCAAATGCACCTGTTCCGTAGTGCAAGGCATGGGTGGCGATCGATATTCTAGCTTCTTCAAATGGTACAAATTCGTTTTTAAAGAAAGCTATTGGCAGAAAACTGTACATTTCAAAATTTCCCCATGACTTGAATTTACTTGTCACCAGTCATTAGTCATTAGTCATTTGTTAGTTGTCAGTTAGACAAGTCGATCGACTTTATCATCAAACTTTCCTTTTGACCGATGACCGATGACCTTTTGACGGATGACTATTTAACTATTTTCCTGCCCAGTGGTTGATTTTGGCAATCGGGCTAAGTTGTCTCGATAGATTTCCACTCTCAGCTGTTGATCCTGATTGGCAAGCGATCGCGTCACTTCGCCCAGGTATAGCGGTTGCGAAACTCCCGCTTCGGGATGGATAATAGTGCGAGCGCGGATAGTCAGCTTACCATCTCCGCTACCCAAGCGACCGTAGGAAAACAAATCGGCACCAGCTTGACGCAGGGTAGCTTCCAATTCGGATTCGGTAATTTGAGGGGGTAGTGCGATCCCCGCTAGTGTCGCCCCATTATCGTAGATGAGGGAATAGCGAACCGCACCCGGAACGGTCGTGTGGGTGAAAAGTCCCAATCCCAAGGCAAATAAACCACCTGTGAGAACTCCCGTAAAACCGGTCACACCCACCAAGCGAAAGCGGATACCCCATTTAAAGATAAATGCGATTATTGCCAAGGCAGCAAAAGCTAGAGTGGCGATACCTGCCCACCCGGCGGCTTGGATAAACTGAGCTGTAGTAATCATAGCGACGCAAGCTTATTCTTTTTCGTTGGTGACAAACCCATCTGCCTGCTTATCGTTGACCGACTCCAGGGCAGCTTTGAGGGCGTGCCAGGTTAGGTTAGCACATTTAATCCGCACGGGGAACTGGGCGACGCCTTGCATGACGTTTAATTTTCGCTGTTCTTTGGGAAACTCTGCGCTTCCCTTCATCATGTTTTGGAAGCGTTCCACCATCTCTAGCGCTTCTTTTACGGTTTTACCCCGCAAAGCTTCTGCCATCAAATCCGCAGATGCCATTGAGATCGCACAGCCTTCGCCTTCAAATTTGGCATCTAGTATGGTATCCCCGGCTTCGTCGAGCTGCAAGGTTAGCTCGATCGTATCGCCGCAGGAAGGGTTATGTCCCTTCTGATACCGATGCACCGGATTGGTTTTGCCTTTGTGCTTTGGCTTCTTGTAGTGTTCCAGAATGACCTGCTGATACAGGTCGCGCAGATTGCCCAGAGTCATGATGGGACGGGTAAAATGTTATTTATCTTTCTTAATATTAGAGCAAGTTTCTGCTTACCAATTGTCCCTGATGCAGCAATGTTCGATCGAACTTTTCTTTGTTTCAAGTTAATTTATACAGAAGGGCGATCGCTCTTTATAGCTCATAGACGGGGAGGAATGTTGAACTGCTGCTGTAGCGCCGCCATAGCTCGATCTGCTGGGATGCCTTCACCTCGATCGAAGCTTTCGAGTCCTTTGCGAATACCGATGATGGCTTCGAGGTAGTGGATTCGCTCTAGTAGTTGTTCGTAGATATTGAGTTGGGGCTGTGAAGAGGATTTGAGCGATCGCACCAAGCCCAGAAGATCTGTGAGCAGTTCGTCAGGGGTGCTATCGATTTCTTGGAGGAGTAGTTCTTTGATGGTCATCGCGGCATCTTTTGGAAGATTGGTACTTCGAGTATAACGAGTCTCGATCGGAGTCATCAAAGGGGTTCCATTGCCATGATAGAAATAGATAAGATTGTGAGTATAAAAATATGTTTGGTTAGAGCGAGATGGCGCTTTTGTTGGGTAGAGGTGCGATCGCTATCTTTACAATCATTACATTATCCTTCCCAAAATCGACGAATTGTGTAATTCATCAAATGCTTCGACAGTTCCCCGCCTCAAATTCAGCGATCGCCTCTTTTGCTAGTTCTTCTAGTTTTCCATTGGCAATGTCTTTCTCTAATTGCTCATCCCAGCGTTGATAATCTAAATTGGCAAACCACTCGATGAGTTTTCTATACTCATCTGGGGGTAGCTGAAGAATAGCAGACTCGATTTGCTCAAGTGTTAGCATTGGGGTTGTATCGTCTTAACTCTGAGCAAATTATAGCTTGCCACAAGAGCGCGATCGCTGAAATTTCTGCTATCCTAAAGAATAGGGGATTTAAAAGGAGTAAAAGTGCCAGCTAAAGACTTCTATCATTACAATGTTAAACAGGCACTAATTAAAGCTAACTGGAAAATAACCCACGATCCATTCCCGTTAAGTTGGGCTAAGCGCAATTTGTTTGTGGATCTGGGTGCTAAACAGTTAATTGCGGCTGAAAAACAAGAACGGAAAATAGCTGTTGAGATTAAAAGTTTTTTAAGTGAATCTAGAATTGTAGACTTAGAGCAGGCATTGGGCCAATATATTCTATATAACGATATTTTACAACGAACTGAACCAGAAAGAGAGTTATATCTTGCCTTGCCCACAGTTATTTTTGAAGAGTTGTTTGAAGGAGATAAGTTTGCTGAAATACTTTTGGATAATAAACGTTTAAAACTTATAATTTTTAATCCAAAATTAGAGGAGATTGTCAAATGGCTGCCTTAGAAAATTACCGCCAGCTTGTCAAGCAATTAATGAGTGAATATGCCAGTTTTTCAACCTTTGATAGTGGGATAGAAAATGAAACAATTTTTGATTTAGAAAACGATCGATATATGCTATTGTCTATAGGGTGGTCGCAGGGGCGACGCATTCACTATTGCATTATGCACATTGACATTATTGACGAGCGAGTGTGGATTCAGGCAAATAATACCGATCGCCTTATCGCTCAGGAATTAATAGCTGCGGGAGTCTCTCCAGAATCAATTGTATTGGGACTTCAACCACCCGAACTAAGAGAATTTACAGCCTATGGATTGCCTCATAAGCAGCAAAAATCTTTGAAAGTTAGTTAAATTACTTTTGGAGAGATAAAGATATTTATTTTTTTCGTAAGGCGATCGCTCTTTTTTTGGTAGTGCGATCGCGATAGCGATGCGGAGCATTATCGCGCAGAGTGCTGTAGGCGATCGCTCTCCGTCCAATCATCACATTTCAATGATAGAAATGAATAAGATTGTGAGTATAAAAAAATGTTGGTTAACATACGTCAACCTAATCTACAATGTTAGCGATAATGCTACGCATCGCTTACGCGATCGCACTGTCTTGAATATCAGTTGAGTGGTATTGTATTGCCACCTCCCCCTAAATTATTGCCGTCTGAACTTTTGTATACTCTTCCTCCGCTAAAAGTTGTAATCACACTGTCTGTGCCATTGATGCCGGAACCTCGATCGCACAACATTTTTGTGACAAGCTGAGTCCCGCCATACACTTTTCTAGTGCTGCCACCACCACCAGGATTTTGACCATCTGGACTGTAGTAAATTCCCGCACCGTCAAATGCTGTGTAAAGTCCTCCCCTGCACGCTAGCATTGCTACCACCTTTTGTCCTAAGTAGAGCCTTGTAGTGCTTCCTCCGCCACCAAGGTTTTGACCATCTCGACTGCGATAAATTCCACCATTTTCAAATGCTGTGTAGATTGCGCCGTTGTATGAAACTATAGCCAAAGCCCGTTGTGTACCATCATAAACTCGTACAGGATTGCCCCCGTTTGCAGGATAGAAGAAGATTTGACGGTTTGGCTCAACACGAAATGTGCCTGCTGCGCGTGTTACATCGATCGTACTTTGTGCTTGAGCATTGGGTAAGCTGTTGGCACAAACAGTAAACATGGTTGTTACTAAAGTCAACCCGGTCGCAAAAATACCTGAAAGTTGCTTGAACTTAATCTTTCTAGTAATCATTGATAGTAAATTTGCTCTTGATCCAGGCTAGCAATCACTTTTTCTTTTTTAAATTGGAAAAAATCTGGTCAGTATCGGGACTTTTCCACCTGATGACCCGCTCGAATATTGGGAAATGTGGGGAAAAATTGGGAAATGTGGGGAAATGTTGGGTATAATACCACCAACTTCGACATCTACCCAACTGTATGAATCTTAAGGAAGTGATAAAACTGGCAGACGAGCTAGTATTTGCTAGAACGGGTAAGCATCTTAGTGATTTGCAAGAGATGATTCTGCGGGGGACGTGGGATGATGAGGACTATAAAGAAATTGCTAATGGGGTTCATCGTTCTGAGGATCGTGTTAGAGAAGTAGGAATGGAATTATGGCAGATTCTTTCACAAGAGTTGGGGGAAAAAGTTAGTAAATCGAATTTTCGCTCGACAATGGAGAGGTTGCAAATCTCCGTAATTTCACATTTAGAACAGCATCACAACAAAATTGGTAGTTTCAACATTTGTGGAGAAAGTAGACACCCCCCAGATATACCAAACTTACATCCACCTAATCAAGAAACATCTAACACAAAACAAACTAACATATCGCATCAAAATTTAAGCGAAATGCCGGATTTGGGTGCTTTTTACGATCGCACTCCCGAACTCGCCACTCTTACCACCTGGATTTTACAACAACGCTGTCGTCTAATCGCGCTTACAGGTATCAGCGGAATTGGCAAAACCACATTAGCAGTCCAACTCGTACAACAAATAAAAGATGAGTTTGAGTATGTCATTTGGTGCAGTCTAGAATCATCCCCTACCCTAGATGAATTTCAACACAAACTCATCGAGTTTTTCTTGCAGTCGGAAAAGCTAGATTCCCCTGCAACTAACCAAAAACCTTTACCGCTAATTAAATATTTACAAAAATATCGCTGTTTAATAGTCTTAGATGACGTTCACAACCTTTTCAGTAAAGTTGAATTGGCAGGAAAGTTTAAACGGGGATACGAAGAATATCGCTCGTTGTTCAAACAGATAGAAAAATTATACCATCAAAGTTGCTTTTTGTTAATAGGTTGGGAACAACCGAAACAAGTGACGCAAATTGAAAACCAAAATATGTGCGTTCGTACCTTACAACTCACTGGTTTAGATATCGCAGCCGCACGGGAAATACTGAGAGATTACGGGTTAGCAGAAATCGACAATGGGGAAGAACTGATTCATCGTTACGAAGGCAATCCGTTATGGATAAAAAGCGTGGCGACTTTGATTAAAGAGTTGGGGGGATGCGTGACAAAGTTATTATTAGATGATACCATATTATTACCAGAAGATTTGCAAGATGTTTTAGAGGAGCAGTTCGATCGCCTATCCGAATTGGAAAAACAAATTCTCTCCTTGTTGGCGAAAGAAAGCGAACCAGTCAATCTGGCAAAATTACTAGAAAATGGCAGAATGCGATCGACCGATTTACTGAACGCGCTGCAATCTTTATCGCGGCGGTGTTTGATAGAACAGCAAGGAAGTTTTTACACCCTGTCACCTGTACTGCGGGAGTATATCAAAGGGTTATATCCCGATCGCCTTTAGCCTCCAAATACTCAAAATTAGGATATTCAAAAATAGGGGAATAGCTTTTTTTCTGCTCTTTTTCTCTGAAATAATCGCTAAGTTTTCCCGTAACTGCTGCCACTAACATATTCATTTGTTTTACTTTTGAAACTAGCACATCAAGGTTTCTAGTTTCCCAGTAATCCCCCTCATCCATCACTTGCGAAACTATACCCAAATGCTCAGATGCTTCCAGCATTTTAACTATCGTTAAATGACACTCGATAAAGTTTTCTATACCGCCGTAATCAGGATTGCTGGCGTACTGAGTTTTGCAAAAACCCGTCCATATCCAATCATTTACTTCATCAGGAGTTGAATGAATAGCTAAACCAAAGGCAGCCGTTTCGCAACCTTTGCCGACTATGGTGTCGAAGGCAATCAAGTAGGTGGGTTCGATCGCAGAAAAAGTATCTATCGCAATTTCAATAGGTTTGAGACCTCGAATCTTTAAAAAAATATTTGGGTCGTCAACGTTTTCTTTATCAAATTTACACTCTTCCCCCTGGATTTCTACCAATTCTCCTACTTCAATAAAAGGTAATTCAAGAGCCACTTTCCGCAAGGCGATAATTTTTTCTCTGGCTTCATCCGGACTGGCAGAGTCTAGCTTAAATTGGTAATTAATTGTCAACCCCATTGTTTTATCTCTTTTTGTTATACTACCGCCTCACCGTTGTTATCTGTCGGTTGCATTTTCCGCAGAATAGTTACTTGGATTTTAGCATCAAAGTCAGGACGATCGAGCGAGACGTTTTAGTCCGCCAGGGAATTTATTCCCTGGTAGGCTAAAACCGCAGTGCGTAAGTCCTAAAACATCAAAAAAAGCGCTCGCATACAACGATCTCTCTTTCAATTATTCAATATTTTCGGGACGATCGTTCTCAGGAGGTAAAAAATCAGCATTAAGAACTTCTTCTACAGTAAAGGGAGGCTCAGGGGGAAATATCTTAATAGATAAACCTGTTTCATCTGCGGCTAGTTCCCTAGCATCTTGATAAGATTCATTAAAAATATCTTCAAAAAAACGATATAAGCTCGGACTGGCTTTGAAGGTTTCTCGCAGGCGTTTACGATGTTCTCGAATGGTGTAAAGCCAACTATTTGTTCGTTTTTCCGGCTGATATTTATACTTAAGTAAGTGCATGAGAAGTACCCTCAGATTACTGGTTAGGGCATTTTTCTCGCTTCTCCCCATACTTTCCAGTTCCTCTAGTAAGTTTTCTAAATCTATTTCTGCAAACCTTCCCTCTTTTAAAAAGTTTATATTTGTTTGTAACCACATATAAAAATCTTGTTCGTAAAGGGATGTGATTGCAGTTGTTATTGATTGAATATTTGTCATTTTATTTTACTTCCTTTTTCTTCTATACATAAGTCTAACAGATTCCATAATCTATCACTATATAGGGTCAAGAAACCGGGTTTTTACACAAAGTTTTGGGTATAATATCGTGTCCGCTTGCATCGGTTGCGTAAGGGAAAAGCGAAGCATAGCCTTCGGCAAGGCTATCGCCTACGGATATAAAATCTTGGGTTATAGGTGATAAATTGTCACCCGCTGAAGCGTTCGCGTTGGCGTAGCCTGCGTGTAAGCGCATAGCGTTCTCCGAAGGAGTAGCAGTCGCCCGTTGCGGTATGCGATAGCCCCTACACATACTTTTATCTTTACACTGGTAAATCGGCACGAGGATTAAATGTTTCGATGCCGCGCAATTTTTCGTACAGTTCCCGTTCTCGCAAACTGGGATTTTTGGGAACGACAATTTGAATTTCGACTAACTGATCGCCTCTTTCTCCATCATCTCCGGGATAACCTTTATTGGCAAGGCGCAATCTTTGTCCCGACTTAACTCCCGGTGGAATAGTAATTTTCACTCGACCGTCCAAAGTCGGTACTTGCACTTGTTCTCCCAAGACTGCTTCGCTGGGAGTAATGGGCAATTGGCAAACAATATCGATACCTTCTAATGTAAAGTAGGGATGAGGAGCGACGGTAATGATCAGGTAAAGGTCGCCACCATCAACGCCTTGACCTTTGAGGCGGATGCGCTGATCTGTTACCATTGCTGGTGGCATATTTATTTCCAGCGATCGCCCATCTTCCAAACGAATTCTTTCCAAGCCTCCGGTGTAAGCTTTTTCTAATGGCAATGTCAGTCGCGCTTCGATATCCTTGCGATTAGGACGAGCGGGAATTGTATATGTAGTCTTTGTAGTTTTGGGACGGAAAATATCTTCTAAAGGAGTTTGTTTCGGAGGTTCTTCCTGTACAGTTGTGACCACGCGCTTTTCTCGGCGACGTCCCAACAAGTCATCAATAAATTTATTGAAGTCAGTATCGTTACTGTAATCTTTTTCTTCCGTCGCAGTAGCGCGATCGCTATTACTATTATTGCGGTTGAACCAACTTTTATATTGGCCGAAGTTTCTACCCTGGAAGCCTCGCTTGTTCCAGAAGCGGCTGTATTGATCGTACTCCGATCGCTTACTCACATCGGAGAGAACTTCGTAAGCCTCACTAATGTCTTTAAATTTCTCTTCAGCTTCTTTGTTTCCCGGATTCAAATCCGGGTGATACTGTCTGGCTAAGCGCCGATATACTTTCTTTATTTCCTCTACCGAAGCATCTCTGGCAACGCCCAGAATTTCGTAGTAATCCCGAAAATTTTGCATAATATTCGTTATTTGTCAATAGCCATTCGTCAACAGTCTTCTGTTATGAGAATTTGAGATTTCAAATTTTAAATTTCAGATGCAAATAAATTTGCAATCTGCCATTTAAAATTTGAAATTTCTCCATGACCGATGACATTTTGACCAATTAGAGCCAATCATCATCATCATCCCAATCATCATTATTATTGGCAGCTTTCCGAGACTTACCATATCCTATACTTTCAGAAGTATTGCGATAAGGCTGACTTGTTCCCCCGCCGTAGTATGACCGATCGTTATCCCGACTGGGATAGTAGGGCCGATCGTTATCCCGACTGGGGTAGTACGGGCGATCGTTATCCCGACTGGGGTAGTATGGACGTTCGTCTTCGCTATCGTCTCCGGAGAAGGCGCGACGAATTGACCCAAAAAAGTCATCTTCCTCTTCGCTAAAGCGCAGGCGGACTTCCCGTTGCAACTCGTAAAGAGCATCTTGCAAATCTGCTTGGGCGCGATCGATACCGCGATCGTCATTTTTAGCCAGACAGTCGCGCAATTCCTTGATCAGACTTTCAATGCGATAGCGGTATTCGTTGGCAAACTGCATACCAAAATCTAACGCCACTTCTCGCAGCTGCCTTTCTGCTTGAGTAGCCAGAGATTCAGCGCGATTGCGCTTCTCGATTTTTTCTCGCTTCAACCGATCTGCCTCAGCATATTCTTCTGCATCCTGTAGCATCCGGCTTACCTCTTCCTGAGTTAAAGTAGAGGCTCCTTGGATCGTGATACTCTGTTCCCGACCGGTACTTCTATCCAGAGCTGCCACTTGCAAAATGCCATTGGCATCAATATCAAAAGATACCTGAATTTGGGGTATTCCTCGCGGTGCCGGCGGAATTCCGAATAGTTTAAACCGTCCCAAAGATTTATTATCCGCCCCCATTTCCCGTTCGCCTTGGAGGACGTGAATTTCTACCATAGTTTGGTTATTTTCGCCGGTAGAAAAAGTATCCGATCGCCTTACTGGGATAGTAGTGTTGCGGGGAATAATTTTCTTCATCACACCGCCGATCGTTTCCAGTCCCAAAGATAGGGGAGTCACATCCAACAGCAGCACATCTTTGAGTTCTCCACCCAAAATGCCCGCCTGAATTGCCGCACCCACCGCGACGACTTCATCGGCGTTGATATTTTGATTTGGCTGTTTGTCGATTAAAGTGCGAACCAAATCCTGCACCATTGGCATTCGCGTCGCACCGCCGACTAATACCACTTCATCTATTTGGGCGGGAGTTAAGCTAGCATCCGAGAGAGCGCGTTTGACAGGTTTGCGGATTCTGCTTACCAAGTCAGAGCAAAGACTTTCAAACTGGGAACGAGTCAGCGTCGTTTCCAAGTGTACCGGCCCGTTTTCCGTAGCCGTGATAAATGGTAAGTTAATATCGGTGACGGTAACGCCGGAAAGTTCGATTTTCGCTTTTTCCGATGCTTCCATCAGACGTTGCAGAGCTTGGCGATCTCGCCTTAAATCCACACCTTCTTTTTCCAGAAAGCCTTCTGCCAACCAGTCAACTATTTTCTTATCAAAATCGTTACCGCCCAACTGAGTATCGCCGCTGGTAGCCTTGACTTCAAACACTCCATCGCCCACTTCCAGGATGGAAACGTCAAAAGTGCCGCCGCCCAAGTCGAACACCAAGATTGTCTGACTTTCGCGGCGATCGAGTCCGTATGCCAAAGCTGCCGCCGTTGGCTCATTCAGAATCCGTTTTACTTCTAATCCCGCAATTTGTCCCGCATCTCGCGTCGCTTGTCGCTGGGAATCGTTGAAATAAGCCGGTACGGTAATTACCGCCCCCGTCACCTTTTCGCCCAGATAGCGACTCGCCTCATCTGCCAACTTCCGCAGCACCATTGCCGAGATTTCTTCGGGAGCAAATTCCTTATTCAGGCGGGGACATTTAATTTTAATATTACCGGTTTCATCCTTGCGAATGTTATATGGCACTCGCTTCGAGTCCGGACTCAGTTCCGCATAATTGCGCCCGATCATTCGCTTAACGCCATAAAAAGTATTCTGCGGATCGAGAACTGCTTGCCGCCGCGCCATTTGTCCGACGATGCGTTCTCCTTCTTTGTTGAACCCTACCACAGAGGGAGTTATCCGCATACCTTCGGCATTGGCAATGACAACCGGCTTGCCACCCTCCATGACGGCTACTACTGAGTTGGTTGTACCCAAGTCAATGCCGACTATTTTGCCCATGCGTCTGTGTTCTCCTCTCGTGCCTTAAATATATTGAGAACTGTTGCTGGATTTATTCTATCTCGCGATCGGACAATGCACGGGGGATTGTGACTGGGGAGTGGGGGAGTGGGAGAGTGGGGGAGTGGGGGAGTGGGAGTAAGATTCTGGTATCTGGGTATGGCATCTGCCGATGATAGACCACGATCGACTTTTCAAGGAACTGCTTACTACTTTCTTTCCGGACTTCATAGACTTATTTTTCCCAGATGTGGCGGCTTATCTGGAACGCGACTCGGTGACTTTTCTGGACAAGGAAATTTTTACCGATGTGACTGCTGGGGAAGAATACGAAGCCGATTTAGTTGCCAAGGCGAGGTTTCAGGGTCAAGAGTCATTTTTCTTGATTCACACCGAACACCAATCCGAAGCGCGAGGGAACTTCAGCAAACGGATGTTTCGCTATTTTGCCCGTTTGTACGAGAAACACGATTTACCAGTTTATCCCATTGCCTTATTTTCCTATGATGTGCCGCAACGTCCAGAGCCAACTTTCCATCGGGTTGATTTCCCCGATTTAAAGGTTTTGGAGTTTAATTATCGGGTAATTCAGTTAAATCGCCTCAATTGGCGCGATTTTCTGCGTTACCAAAATCCCGCCGCCAGCGCGTTAATGGCCAAAATGAAGATAGCGCCAGAAGATCGACCGAGAGTGAAATTAGAATGTCTGCGCTTGATGGCTACTTTAAAGCTCGATCGAGCGCGAATGCGTTTGATTTCCGGATTTGTTGACACTTATCTGCGCTTAACTGCTGAGGAGGAGCGACTTCTCCAAGCCGAAATTAGTACAATTGAACCATCTGCACGGGAGGTAGTTATGGAGATAGTTACCAGTTGGACGCAGCAAGGATTGCAGCAAGGATTGCAGCAAGGACGCCAGCGAGAAGCTTTGTCCTTAATTCGGCGTCAACTTAACCGTCGTCTTGGTGGAATTGCTCCCGATCTAGAGGCAAAAATTAGCGATTTATCTGTTGATAAATTGGAGGAATTGGGTGAGGCGTTGTTGGATTTTTCCAATGTTGCCGATTTGGTTAATTGGTTGGATAGAGAGGTAACAACTTCGTAGAGGTTGAGAGCGATCGCATTCGCTCTTGCCCACCATCTTAGCGATCGTTTTGCCTGCGATCGCTAAAACATACACTAAATATCAGCTAACTCTCAAAACCGACTCTTAACTATGACCCTCAAAGAAGCATATGCACATCAAGATGAAATTGAAGAAGCAATCAGAAAGAATGAGGAAGCTTGAAGATGGCGCGTCTTTATGCAGATGAACACCATGCTGGTATCATTGTTTGTACCGACGATAAGGACAGGAATCGGCTGGCAGCACGCATTAATGAAGCGATTTCTGCTGAGGAAAGCTTGCAAGGAAAATTGATTCGAGTGATTCGTCTGTCTAGATAAATCCAAGGCGATCGCATCCAATCGATCTCACAAATCATCCCTTTCTATTTTAGCCTATAATTAATTACCATATCCGCTGGAGAAATTAACCCAATGGAAGAACTACTTGCCCTCAAGGAACTACTCCACCAAGGCAATATAACAGAAGCTCTGTTAATTGTAGAAGAACTCGAAGAAATGAGCAAATCGGATAAACTAAATAAAATATTTAGCTATGGCATGATTCTACTTTTTCACTTGATAAAGCAAGCAGCCGAAAATCGCACTACTAGGTCGTGGACTCTTTCCATTCGCAATTCAGTCAAGCAAATTCAACGCACAAATCGCCGCGAAAAAGCGAAAGGAACATATATGACTGAAGACGATCTGGTGGAAACGTTACAAGATGCTTACGATTTAGCATTAGAAAAAGCAGCATTAGAAGCATTTGAAGGACAATACGAAACTGAGGAATTGGGGAAATTAGTGAATCGAGAAGCAATAATTAAAAAGGCAATGGATTTGATATGGGAAAGACAATCGAATTCCAACTAAAACGAACAGAACTTATGCAATATGAGGAGAAAAACTCGGTTTCTTGCGGAAACCGGGTTTCTCGTTCGACAAACTGAACAAAAATGAACTGGGGCGATCGCATCCAACAAAATACACATAAAGCTACTTTTGTCAAGCTAAATTTACGAGCGACTTAAGGCAGCTTTTCCCTTTACTCATATGTCCCTTGCCGTACAAATCTTTTTTGCCAATTCCGCAAGAGCGATAAAATGTAACGGACTGTAACTTATAATGAGAACGACAAAGACGCAAGCACGAGTAAGGGTAGAACCATCGAATGCGAGTTGCGATCGCTGGAGCGGGTCTAGCAGGACTTTCCTGCGCCAAATATCTCACGGATGCGGGTTACACCCCGATAGTATTGGAACGCCGAGATGTACTGGGCGGTAAAGTTGCCGCATGGAAAGACGCAGACGGCGACTGGTACGAAACCGGACTGCATATATTTTTCGGGGCATACCCCAATATGTTGCAGCTCTTCCAAGAACTGGGCATCGAAGATCGGTTGCAGTGGAAAGAACACACAATGATCTTTAACCAACCAGACGTCCCCGGTACCTACTCTCGCTTTGACTTTCCCGATATCCCGGCACCGTTTAACGGAGTAGCAGCTATTCTCGGCAACAACGATATGCTCACCTGGCCAGAAAAGATCCAGTTTGGGCTGGGACTCATTCCTGCCATGATTAAGGGGCAGAAGTATGTCGAGGAAATGGACAAATATTCATGGTCGGATTGGTTAAAGAACCATAACATCCCTTTGCGGGTAGAAAAAGAAGTATTCATCGCTATGTCCAAGGCGCTGAACTTTATTAACCCCAATGAAATTTCTTCTACAGTACTGCTCACCGCTCTCAATCGCTTCCTCCAGGAAAAGAACGGTTCCAAGATGGCATTCCTGGATGGTTCTCCAACTGAGCGCCTGTGTCAGCCGATCGTAGATTACATCACGGCACGGGGCGGCGAAGTGCGGTTAAATGCGCCAGTCAAAGAGTTTTTGCTCAATGAGGATGGAACTGTCAAAGGTTTCCTCATACGCGCTTTAGATGGTGCAGCAGATGAAATTTTAACCGCCGATATTTACGTTTCGGCCATGCCAGTTGACCCGCTCAAGGTGATGCTACCCGATCGGTGGAAGCAAATGGAATTCTTCCAAAAGCTAGACGGGTTAGAAGGCGTGCCGGTGATCAACCTCCATTTGTGGTTCGATCGCAAACTGACAGATATCGACCACCTGCTATTCTCCCGTTCGCACCTGCTGAGCGTTTACGCTGATATGAGCAACACCTGTCGGGAATACGCCAATCCCGATCGCTCCATGCTGGAATTAGTCTTAGCACCGGCACAAGATTGGATCTCCAAATCCGATACAGAAATTGTGGCCGCAACAATGGAAGAACTCAAAAAACTCTTCCCCGACCACTTCGCCACAGATAACCCAGCCAAATTACTTAAATATCACGTCGTAAAAACGCCGCGCTCAGTCTACAAGGCAACTCCAGGCCGACAGGCACACCGTCCGTCCCAGAAAACACCCATAGCAAATTTTTATCTAGCTGGTGATTTCACTATGCAACGTTATCTAGCCAGTATGGAAGGAGCAACACTTTCTGGTAAGCTGACAGCGCAGGCGATCGCTGAAGCTCACCTCCAAACCGAGTCACAAGCAACCAAAATCCCGACAATCTCCCAGCCTGCGACAAATGCTGCAACTGTCTAATACCCCTCGTATGAGAACGCTGGCCTCTTTGGAGAACGCTTACGAACTCTGTCGTCAGATTACTGCCAAATACGGCAAGACATTTTATTTGGGCACCTTATTGATGCCAGAAGATAAGCGTCGCGCCATCTGGGCAATTTACGCATGGTGCCGTCGCACCGATGAACTGGTGGATGGCCCCCAGGCCAGTACGACAACGCAAGAAACTCTGGATAGCTGGGAACGCCAGTTAGAATCCGTGTTTGCCGGTCATCCCGTGGACGATCAAGATGTGGCTTTAGTCGATACGGTGCAACATTTCCCGATCGATATTCAGCCATTTCGGGACATGATCGAAGGGCAACGAATGGACTTATACCGTAGTCGGTATCAGACATTTGAGGAATTGAACCTCTACTGTTACCGAGTGGCAGGGACAGTTGGGTTGATGTCCACAGCCGTGCTGGGGGTGGATGCGTCCAATCGCACAGCGCCTTGGCACAAAGACGATCGAATTTACATTCCCACAGAAGAGGCGATCGCATTGGGAGTTGCCAAACAGCTGACCAATATTCTCCGCGATGTTGGCGAAGATGCCCGTCGGGGTCGCATCTACATTCCCTTAGAAGAATTAGCTTTGTTTAACTACACCGAGTCAGACCTCTTCAAAGGTGTAATTGACGATCGTTGGCGCGAATTGATGCGTTTCCAAATTCAACGGGCACGCAAGTACTTTGCCATCTCAGAAAAAGGTATCAAGGCACTCAGCCCGGATGCGCGTTGGCCAGTTTGGGCGGCAATGATGCTCTATCAGCAGATTTTAGATGCGATCGAACGCAATCAGTACGATGTCTTCGGGCAAAGAGCTTATGTTTCTACCCCCCGCAAGATGCTGTGTTTGCCGATCGCTGCTATGCGAGCAAAAGTGCTTTAGCTTCCCCTGCCAATGTGACAGCATATTTTGTGTCCGATCTCAAACAATAGGCGCGGTTGTTTCAATACCACAACCGCGCCTATTTGTCAAAAATTACCAGCAAGTAAAGTTGGGAGGTCAGTTATTTGACTTTTGACTGAGTGACTTTTGACTTTTCCGCCTCAATTTGCCGCTTCGTCAAGATTGACGTGTCCTTGGAAAGCACCGCTAGGCGAAGTTGCGGCCTCACCCTTTTCCGTGGAGAGCGCAAATTGTACTGCTGGTTCTTGTTCCATCATTTCCTGATGGCGTGCCACATTGGGAAACTCGCTCGCTACGTCGAACAAGCGTTTTCCCCAGCGGGACATAGCATAAAGGTAGGGATCGAGTACGCTGCGCGTGCCGTTGAGTAGATACTCGTGCCCTTCCAAATTATCGTTCACGAAGGCGAACTGCTTCTTAATTTGCTCTACTGCCGCCTCTTTGACTGAGGGATAGGATGCTTCGTCTTTTACGTAGCGGAAGGCAACAAAGTAGGGGTAAAAGGCGACGTGAAAGCCACTTCCCAAGTAAGAAAGCCATTGGTGCAGCGAATCCCGATCGGCTGAACCGATCGGTGGCACAAGCCCTTTATCTGGCTGCCGTTCGGCTAAATGCAGCAAAACAGCACTATTTTCTGCCACAAATCTGCTGCCTGTCCGTAAAGCAGGCACTTTACCTTGGGGATTGACGCGACGAAAAGTTTCTCCCGCACGCACTGCTGGGTCTACACGGCACAGTTGATATGGCTCGCCCAGCCACTCCAGCACAATCTGGCCTGACAGAGAACACGCTCCGGGACTGTAGAAGTAGAGAATATCCATTTCGATGCTTAAAACTCAAGAATTTTTAAGATTTTGCCAGCATTGCTAGCAGGATTAGCACAAAAGTCATGACTATCGTCTTGACATATTTTACCAGACTCAAAATTGCAGATTTTCTCTCTCAATATTAAGAATTGTCCAGATTAGCAATACACGGCAATAAATTGCACAAAATATATTAACGCCCAACCTCTAGCTGGTTGAGCGAACAAGCTGCGCGATCGCAACCTTTATTCTTTAGCTCAATATCGATCGGCTTACTGGGCGGCTTTCCCTTTTTCCAAAGCTTTTTTTACCAGATCGTCAGAAACGTTGCCGATGCTTTCAGATGCGGGGTTAACATCCCTTGCCATATCTATGTAATCATCTGGGTTGCCGGTCGGTTCTGCTTTAAATGTCGTTTCTTGCGGTTGGCGTACTTCAAATTGAGGAGCTGTCGCCGCTGCTGCTGCTTGCGTACCTGCGCCTGTGCGATCGATCTCGCTAACGCTGAAAGCTTTTGATGCTTCGTAATCAGCATTTACATCAACTTCTGGAGCTTTCTCTGCACCTGCAACTATATTTTCAGCCGCTAGCTGAGCGTCATGGGTTGGTGCTTCGTTTGGTTTGGGATTCACTTTTTCAGCCATAATTTTCTCCTATTTTTAGCTCGCGAGTTTGCTTAAAAAAATTGCTGCCCCACGAGTTGTTGGTATTTTTCTATTTGTGCAATTCATACTAACTAAACCTCATCGCTCTTTTCGACTCTCTTAGGATAGATATGCTATCTCAGTTTTTTAAATATTTTATCTACCAAAATGAAGGGAGGAAACTATTTCTCTTGGTGGGCGATTATTAGAAAATAAATCTGATATTTCTAAAAGTAAATAGTTAAATTTCATGGGAAAAGTTCATGATTGCAGGCGAAAACACCATCAAGTCTCAAGCTCTTTCGGAAGAAACACAAAAAGTTGTGGGTGGCTTTGAAGCGCTCAATACCGACGCTAAGTTAGCGCTGCTTTATTTTATTTATGAAAAAATGGGAGACTCAATCACGCCAGCAGCCCCAACAGCAACCGATCCCGGACTGGCACCTAAATTGCTGGGAGACTTTTACGAATTATCAAATGACGAGCAGCTAGCAGTAATGCGCCAAATTGTGAATCGAGAAGACACAGAATATTCCCGTGCCTACGGTGCTTTAAAAGAAAACAATCAGTTAATGGTTTGGTATGCTTGGGCGCAGGCTATGGGTGAAACAGTAGTAGACTTGCCCCAAGGTTATCAACCAACAAAAGCGATCGACGATGCCCTTTCCCAAATTGAAAAACTGGAATTTGAAGGCCAAATCTCGGTTTTGCGTACACTAGCCGCTAACATGGGCTACAGCGACGTTAAACCAATTCCCAGTCAAGCGGAAACAGGTAAAACGCCCAGTTTGTAGATTGCCCAGTACAAAATAACAGCAGGGCTATCTAGCGAAGCTAGATAGCCCTGCCCCGATCGGTGTTAAATGGTAATTTAGAGTCCCGGAAGCTCGAGGCCGCTGGTCAACTCTTCCATACGACTCCGCATCGTGGCAGTAGATTTTTCATAAGCATCTTTCATTGCCTCCGCAACAGTTGCAGAAAGGGTTTCTGCTCCTTGTCCGATAGCGTCTGGAGAAATTACGACGCTACGGGGTTCTTGGTTACCGTTGAGAACGACCTTGACCAAACCGTCTTCAGACTTTCCTTCAATTTCCATTTGCTCCAATTCTTCTTGAAGCCTTTTTGCACCTTCTTGAACCTGCTGAGCTTTCTTAAAAGCTTCGGCCAGTTCTTTCATTTTTCCCAGACCGAAGCCGAATCCCTGTTTCTGTGACATAGCTTGATTGACTGCGTATACCTACCTGATTTTGACACAGGCGATCGATAATAGGCGAAGAGTTACGGCTAATACAGCTCGCCAATTACCCATAACCTCTAAACAGGTTGAAAGTCTCCGAGAATTTTCACCTCCGGTTCTAACCGCAAAGACCAATGTTCCTCGACTTTATACTGCACATAGCGAATCAGTTGAAAGATATCGTTAGCCGTTGCCCCGCCGCTATTGAGAATAAAATTAGCGTGGCGTTCTGCGACGGTAGCACCGCCGATCCGATGACCTTTGAGACCGATTTGCTCAATTAACCACCCAGCTGCGTGGGGTTTTGGATTGCGAAACACACTACCGCAGCTAGGCTTGTTATAAGGCTGGGTACTGTGACGCTGCCTGAGATGTTGGGCAGTTGATGCCATCACCGTTGCTGGGTCTGCTCCCGTTTCGAGTTGGAAAGTAACCTGCGTTACCAAACGTTTGTCACCTTGGAGTATAGAGGTGCGGTAGCTGTAACCCAGGTCTTCGCGAGTGAGAACTTGAATACTACCGTCCGGGCAAAGTACGTGAGCGTTTACCAAAATATCCGCAGCACAGCTGTTGTGAGCGCCTGCATTCATAACCGCAGCACCGCCAACAGTGCCAGGAATGCCAACTGCCCATTCCAGACCTTGCCAACCGCGCTCAGCTGCTTGCCATGCCAGACGCACTAGGGGTTCTCCAGCAGCGGCAGTCACTTGACCGGTTTGTGGGTCGAAGTGAGTGGAACGAAGATGGCGAGTGCAGATGACAAGACCGGACAGACCGCGATCGCTCACCAGCAAGTTTGAGCCTGCGCCCAGCAGAGTAATCGGTAGATCTTTGGATATTGCCCATTCAAAACTGGCTTCTAACTCGCTCAATTGCCTGGGAGCGACATACCACTCGGCTGGGCCACCTACTTTAAACGAAGTCAGACTGGCCAGAGAAACGTGAGACTTGATCGCACACTCCGTACCGGGAAGATAAAGAGACGTTTCTTTTGGCTGATTGATTTTGATGTGAGGGGCTTGGGAGCTAGCCACTTTGAGTGCTTGGGAGAAGTGATTGGAGACAGTCATAGCTGATTGCATATGCCCTAAAACCTGGGGGCAAACATATTTTTTGGCACTTTCTTAGGCGCTGCGGCGACATTCTTGATGTACATCTCGACCGACCTTTTGATAAAAGGCGATCACTTCCGGGATTGCCTGATTGAGGTTTCCAGCTCCCAGAAACAGGACTAGATCGCCAGGGCGGAGATTTTGAGTCAGAAAGTCATACACCGACTGAAGAGAAGGTTGGTACGTCACTTGAGGGTGATGTTTGGCAATCTCTTCTGCGACCAGCTCGCCGCTGATTTGGCCTGGGTTTTGTTCCCCTGCGCTGTAGATATCCGTAACGATCGCCAGGTCAGCATTTTGGAAGCACTGACCGAATTCCGATAAAAACGTCAGCGTGCGACTGTAACGGTGAGGTTGGAAGATAGCTACAACCCTTCCTGATGAAGAGTGCCTCAATTCCTTCGCTTGAATGCGTGCGGCTGCTAGCGTAGCGCTAATTTCGCTGGGGTGATGGGCATAGTCATCGATAAACCGGATGCCATTGACTTCACCGCGATTTTCAAAGCGACGGCGAGCTCCTTCAAAGGTGGCGAGCGCTTGAGCGATCGTCGCAAATTCCAAGCCTAAGTGGCGACCGACAGCTACCGCTGCCAATGCGTTACTGAGATTGTGTCGGCCCAGCAACTTCAAATTCAACTGCCCCAGGACTTTTCCTCGCTCCCAAACCCTTGCCGTAGTGCCATCAGCACGATACAGCGCACAATCTGCGGTGTAGTCAGCCCCAGAATCCGGTTGTAGGCTGTAGCTAATTGTCGGTTTTAACCTATCTCGTACAGTAGCGCAGTCAATGCAGCCAACTGTGGTTTGGCATCGTTGTGCAAATACTTGGAATGTGGCAATCACCTCTTCCAAGTTTTCGTAGTGGTCTGGATGATCGAGTTCGATGTTGGTCACCACCCCCATTTGGGCGGCTAGCTTGACCAGAGAGCCATCAGATTCGTCTGCTTCGGCTACTAGATATTCAGCTTCTCCCACGCGGGCATTACCTTCCCATGCGGCCACCTCGCCTCCAACTACAATCGTCGGGTCTAAACCGGCCACCAGCAACAAATATCCGATCATACTGCTGGTGGTAGTTTTGCCGTGGGTACCTGCTACCGCTATGCTGCGGTAATCCTGTATCAGGGCAGCCAGCAAATCCGATCTGTGGAAAATGGGACAACCTAACTCAAGCGCAGCTCGATACTCGGCATTAGCTGGATTAATTGCTGTTGAACAAATAACTTGAGGCAAAACAGCTGTTGGGAGCGAGACTAGAGCGCGACCTTCGTGGAATGAGGCTTGCTCCGTCATTCTGAGAGTAGGTGAGCCCACAGTAACCGTAGCGGTCGCCTCGGATGCACGAGCTGAATCTGCGGTCAGCCGAAAGAACTCCAAATTTGTGGCGTCTTGACTGCCAAAGATATGAGCCCCTATTGCCTGTAAACGCTGAGTAATGTGATTTGGGCGAATATCCGATCCGGATACAGGCAGTTTCCGTTTCGCTATCACGTAGGCGAGAGCTGACATTCCGATCCCACCAATACCGATGAAATGAAATGGTCTCCCGCTAAAATCTACAGAATTTAGCATCTTAGCTCCTTACACACCACACAAACACCGCACTGCACCCATAACAGGCGATATCATAGCAGGAATTATTTTTTCACGATACAGGTTTAATGCTGATTCACCTTCCTAGCTCAAATATCTATCTCCTGAGAATAGATGCAGTTACGCTAGAGGTTAAAGCATTTTTTGACAGTTTTTCTAAAGGTACTGTATTTTCATCTTTAAGCGCCAAGTATATGCCTGCTCCGGAAAATTTTGGCACCACAGACTTACCAGGATAGTATATCGGCTCCTGGGCACGAGATGGAAAAACGATCTGGAAGCGATCTGCCCGAGTTTAAAATTGAACCCGGATGCTGAGCGACAAAAAGCTACTATTCAGTTATGCGGAAAGTGGCAATCTTCGGTGGTACCTTCGATCCCGTACACTGGGGACATCTGTTAATGGCAGAGACAGCTTTGTGTCAGGTCGGGTTAGATCTGGTCATTTGGGTACCAGCTCGCTGCCCTCCTCACAAATTGCAGTCTTGTTGGTTGGATTTCGATCTACGTTGGGAATTAGTGCAATTAGCTACTTACGATCGCCCAGATTTTCTCCTCTTACCAAAGGAAAAACAACTTATCGGTTCTTCTTATGCGATCGAGACGCTAGAAGATCTGCGCTCGCTTTACCCGAATACCCAGTGGTACTGGATTATTGGCTCAGACGCCTTTCAAACTTTACCCAAATGGTATCGGCGTCAGGAACTCGTACCCGCCTGCGATTGGCTGGTAGCCCCGCGCCCGCGATGTTTGACCGACTTTGTGGGCGATCGATCTGCCTCTGTTGATTTCCTCTGCCAGCAGGTAGTTCAACAGCTTAATTCTCAGTGCATAGAAATTCGCTGGCAGGTTCTGCAAATGCCCAGTGTGGAAGTATCATCCAGTCTGATTCGTCAGTACTGCCGCCAGTCGAGATCGATTCGCTATCTGGTTCCTGAAGCCGTAAGAACTTACTTGCAGGCAGAACAAGGCATCCGCCCCATTGTGTAGGCACTCATTCATCTCCTGACGATCCCAAACAGTACGATCCCCTACCCCTAAATACAGTTCGATTTGTCGTTCGATTTGTCCACCCTTTGCGATATGATGTGGTTCATCACTAGGGATTGATTAATCGAGTAGATAGAGGGCAAGACGCAGTGATTAGAGTAGCGATCAACGGTTTTGGACGCATCGGGCGTAACTTTATGCGCTGCTGGCTGGGCAGAGAAAATAGCCAAATCGATCTAGTTGCTATTAACGACACCTCTGACCCAAAAACCAACTCCCACCTGCTAAGGTATGACACGATGCTGGGGAAGTTGAATGCCGATATTAGTTATGATGACAACTCCATCACTGTAAATGGCAAGACGGTGAAATGCGTATCCGATCGCAATCCGGAAAACTTGCCCTGGAAAGAATGGGAAATTGACCTGATCATTGAATCGACAGGTGTGTTTGTCAGCAAGGAAGGCGCTACTAAGCACTTAAATGCTGGCGCGAAGAAAGTTCTGATTACTGCTCCCGGTAAAAATGATGACGGCACTTTTGTCGTAGGTGTCAATCAAGACCAATACGACCACGAAAAGCACTGGATCATCAGCAATGCTAGCTGTACGACCAACTGTCTGGCACCCATCGCCAAGGTGCTGCACGAAAAATTCGGCATCATCAAAGGCACGATGACCACAACCCACAGCTACACTGGCGACCAACGCTTGCTGGATGCTTCTCACCGGGATTTGCGTCGGGCACGGGCAGCAGCAATGAATATTGTACCAACTTCGACCGGCGCTGCTAAAGCGGTGGCTCTGGTAGTACCGGCCCTGAAAGGCAAACTGAACGGCATCGCTTTGCGCGTACCAACTCCTAACGTTTCTGTGGTGGATTTGGTGGTGCAAGTCGAGAAAAATACGTTTGCAGAAGAAGTAAACCAAGTTCTGAAGGAAGCCGCAGAAGGCCATCTGAAAGGCATTCTGGAATACAGCGACCTGGAGCTGGTTTCTTCTGACTATCGCGGTACCGATGCTTCTTCGATCGTCGATGCTAGCCTGACAATGGTAATGGGCAACGATATGGTCAAAGTAGTAGCTTGGTACGACAACGAGTGGGGTTACAGCCAACGTGTTGTGGATTTGGCAGAACTGGTAGCTCAGAAGTGGGTTAAATAGCTTAGTGTCCATCGCTCAGTCAGTAGGGTGGGCACTGCCCACCCTACTTGCTACTTGCCGCCAACCTCAACCGGTGGCTCTAGCTAGCAGAGGAGCGGCATTAAGCAAAGTTTGGGTGTAAGGATGCTGGGGATTGGTAAAAATGTCGTCGGTTTTACCGAGTTCGACGATGCGACCGGCATTCATAACGGCGATGCGATCGCAGAAAAATCTGGCCACCCAAAGGTCGTGAGTAATAAACAAATAGGTCAGATCGAATTCTGCCTTTAGTTCCAACATTAATTCCAGTACCTGCGTCTGGACGTGAGCGTCGAGCATACTGACCGGTTCATCGCAGATAATCAGTTTGGGACGGGTAATCAAGGCGCGTGCGATCGCCACCCGTTGCTGCTGTCCCCCAGATAGATCGGAGGGGTAGCGGTGGTAATATTCAGATGACGGTGTTAAACCAACCCGCTCTAACATCTGTATGACTCGTTCTTTTGCTTCATGTTGGCTGGCGAGTTTGTGAATATAGAGGGGATCGGCGATACTCTGTCCGATCGTCATGCGCGGATTGAGGCAAGCGTGAGGGTCTTGAAATACCATTTGGATTTGTCGCCGCGTCAGTCGCATAGATTCGGCAGACAACTTCGTGAGATCCTGTCCGAGAAATTCTACATTTCCAGAAGTCGGCTTTTTCAGCTGCAAAATGGTTCTCGATAGAGTACTCTTCCCACAACCCGATTCTCCCACCAATCCCAGGATTTCACCTGGGTAAAGCTCCAAGCTGACATCATCTACGGCTTTGATAACTGGGATATTTTTGGCAAAGAACTGGGCGAGAAAATTTCCTTCTAAGGTATAGTGCTGCTTTAAATCTTTAACCCGCAGAATAGGGGATGGGGAAGTACTTGCTTGCACAGAGGTAAGTGCGATTTTCTCCCCCACTCCCCCACTCTCCCCCGCAACCTCATCGCTGACGGCTTGAATGTGGAGAGCTGCTTGTAAGAGCGATCGCGTATATTTGTGTTGGGGATGTTGGAGAACTGCGTCGGTGGAACCAGTTTCGACGATTTGTCCGGCATACATCACAGCCATGCGATCGCAGTATTCTCCTACCATTGCCAGATCGTGGGAAATTAGTAGTAAAGCCATATCCCGTTCTCGACACAAACGGGTTAGTTCTGCCAAAATCTGTGCCGAAACGGTAACATCTAAACTGGTGGTCGGTTCATCGGCGACAATGAGTTTAGGATTGAGGAGTAGGGCAAGGGCGATCGCCACCCTCTGTCGCATTCCACCGCTAAACTCGTGGGGATATTGCGACCAACGATTTGACGGAATCTTTACAGCTGCCAGAGTTTCGATCGCTTTTTCCCTAGCTTGACGCCTGGACAAATGCGGTTGATGGGATTTTAGCGTTTCAATACAATGTTCTCCTATTGTCATCAGGGGATCGAGGCGCGTCATCGGGTCTTGAAAAATTAGCGCCACCGCTTCCCCTCGAAATCGCCGCAACTCCGAAGGATTTAGATCGAAAACAGATTGACCTTCAAAATAAACACCCCCTTCCACCAGCGTCGATGGGGGAAGCAACCGCATAGCAGCACGTCCCAGAGTTGATTTGCCGCAGCCAGATTCTCCTACCAATCCCAAACGTTCGCCCGGTTGTAGAGTAAAAGAAACGCCATCCACTGCCCAACGCTGAGGAAAGATTTCGCCGTTTTTACCGACAAGCTGACTGCTGGAATAAGCTACACGCAGATTTTCGACAGAAAATAAAGCTTTACTCATATTTTTCATAAAAAACCTCGTGGGAAACCCTTGCGATGAGAGCCAAGGGAGGAAAACGGGTGGCAGGAAATATCGCTGCCGTTTCGCTGTATAATTACAGCGGTAGCGAAGTAATGGTTGTGTACCTGACTCAAAAGAACCAAGTACGAGAACTGAATAAGTCTGAGTTTTTGGCTCTGCGAGAGTTGTGCCGACTGAGCAAAAATCTCTACAACGTAGGGCTTTACACTGTTCGGCAATACTTCTTTGGGGAACGGAAGCACTTGCGCTACGAATCGAACTACCACCAATGCAAAGTTAACGAGAACTATCCGTTGCTTAACACCGATATTGCTCAACAAACGCTGAAAGTGGTAGACCGAACATTCAAAAGCTTCTACGGGTTGATTAGTGCAGTTAAAGAAGGGAGCTATCAACAAAAGGTAAAACTCCCTCATTATCTGCCCAAAGAAGGCTACTTTTTGCTGATAATTCCCGGAGGGTGGTCTACTCGGAGGGATAAGACAAAAACACCGAGGCTGGTCATCAAGGATGGTAAGTTTCGGATACCAATGTCTACGCAGTTTAGGAAACAGTTTGGAGAAGTCTGGATTAACTTTCCAGACCGCATTGACTACGAATCCCTCAAAGAGATTCGCATTCACCCCAAATACAACGCCCGATACTTCGAGGTAGAATTTATCACCGAAGTAGACCCTCAACCCGTAGAAGTTAATCCCAACAGTGCAATTAGCATTGACTTGGGAGTAGATAATCTTGCTGCTTGTATTGACACCAATGGGGCATCCTTTCTCGTGGATGGTAAACCAATTAAATCGATTAACCAAGGGTTCAACAAGCGCAATGCTCGCTTGCAATCCATTCAGGACAAGCAAGGCATCAAGGGCTTTACCCACCAACAAGTGAAGTTGACGGTAAAGCGCCACAATCAGGTGAGAGATTACCTGAACAAGACAGCCAGATTTATCGTCAACCACTGTATTGATAACCAGATTGCACGGATGATAGTTGGTTACAACCCTGGAATTAAACGGGAAATCAACCTCGGTAAGCGCAATAACCAAAACTTTGTCCAAATCCCATTTGACAGTTTGCGCTCTAAATTGAGATCGCTGTGTGAACGATACGGATTGATTTACACCGAACAGGAAGAGTCGTACACCAGCAAGGCAAGTGCTGTTGATGGTGATTATATCCCTGTTTACAATGCCGACAATCCCAAGGCTTACCAGTTCTCTGGTCAGCGCATTCAGCGGGGATTGTATCGGACGAAGGATGGACATTTGGTTAACAGCGACTTGAATGGTTCATTAAATATTGGTAGGAAAAGTAAGCACGAAGGCTTTGGCCGAGTGTCTAGGGGGTCTTTGACTGCCCCAAGAAGGATTAATCTTCTGAAACTAGAGAGAAATGTGGAGCAACGTGGTTTTGACCCGTTGCGGAACATCCTCTTAGAATCCCCTGTGCTTTAAGCCAGGGGAGGGTCAAAGCTCATGGTTCGTGGCGATGAACTATGAACTGTGAACCGCGAACTTGACTTACTTATCAAATCGTCGCATCAGGTAGGTGACGCCAAACTCTCCGTTGGGATGTTGTTCCAAAACTTCTGCTAGTGCAAAGACCATTGTCGCTACTTCTGGCCCTAGTTTGTCAATTGTGGCCTGTCGCTCTTTTTCTGCGTATTCCTGCTCGCGTGCCCGCATTTGCCATTCCGGGGAAAACATTTGTTCAATGGTAGTATGCAGTCCCAGTTTTTCCAAGACCTCCCACTCCCCCTTGTCGCACCAAACGCCCCCACAATAGGTGCAGCGCTCTACGTAAAACGGAGTTTTGTAGTGAACTTTGGCTCGCGATAGGTAGTGCTGACACTCCGGACACAAGGCGGCTTTGTTATCTAAGGGAGGCTGGACAAAATTCACTTTTAGGGTTTTCGCTAGCATCTCCGGCTTCGCTTCCTGTTGGGCTTGACGAGTTTGCCAAGTTTGATATTCTTCACCGGGAATCCAATTACCTTGACACTCCGGGCAGCACTTTACAGATAATTTATTAGATAACGTGCCATCAACTAGCGTTACGTTCTTATCTTTTGGACATTGCACAGTTTCTCGATCCTTGCCTAAACTCTATCCCCTATAGATCTTACGGGAGCGGTAAAACCCGTCATCATATTTAAGCAGGTTTGCCGCTACCAGTTGAGTCGCTGTTCTCGATTTGCCGGAGTGCCTGACAGTACTCCATCAAAGTATGAAGCCGATCGCGTATCTGCGCCAACCTAGCTTGTGCTGTTTCGCTTCGCCGTGCTGCTTGCAAAAACATTACGTCCATTAAGAGCAGGCGCATTTGCTTATCGATTTCGGTTAAGTAAGACTGCACGCGAGGCAAGATAGCTGAATCTGGACGATCCCCGCTTAAAGAAGCTATTTGACTCTGAAAAATTTGTTGGACTGCGCCAAAACTATCTCTCAGTTGCGCTGAGTCGGTGTTGTCTTCAGTAGCTATCTGTTCTAGCCTTTCTAAGGCTAGCTGAAATTTTTGATAGCGATCGCTAATATCTTGCGGCAACATTCAGCAAATCCATCCTTAAGATAGAATCTATGTAAAGAATTTTGTCTTTTAACTTAAGACAAGAGCAAACTAAAAGCCAGTTGGATGGTGCTGAGCCATTCCTTGTGGCTGAGTGTTTGGGCGCAGCAGAAGCACTTTTTGACTTAAGCGCTATATAGTTTTTTCTTGAAGGCAGGCTTTTTGGCATTAGGCCCCAGTCTTCAGTTTAAAAGCAAAATTTCTGGTTTTAAATGCAGTATCCCCATTTGATACTTGTTACCCTTTACCCAGTAGGCAAGAAGGTGAAAGCTTACAGCAAGTTTTAGATTTTAGGGAGCGATCGCATTCCCCATTGAGAATATTGTTAAATATACCCTTGATAATTTGCCTCAGTCACAAGGGCAACGCGCAGACCCAATAAAAGCGACAAACTGGGGTAAAGACATCGCCGCTTTGAGGGCAAGACTGCTGACAACCTTCTATTTTTAAGGATTAAGCTCAAAATTATGAACGCAGCAGCTACAACTTCGACTAATTCCACTACCTCGACTAATTCCACTACTTCCACTATTCATTGTGTAATCCCTGACTGGCTACAAGAATGTTTGTGTGCTGGGCCAGACGCCTGCGATCCCGCAGACACAGGGTTAATTTGTCGAGCCTTTGAATTTGCTTATAAACTCCACGACGGACAGTATCGCAAATCCGGAGAACCTTATATCTGTCACCCCGTTGCAGTGGCAGGTTTGTTGCGAGACTTGGGCGGATCGGGGGCGATGATCGCAGCTGGATTCCTGCACGATGTCGTTGAAGATACCGATGTCACCGTGGAAGAAATCGAGCAGCGGTTTGGCCCAGAAGTGCGCCGATTGGTGGAAGGTGTGACCAAATTGTCTAAGTTTTCGGAAAATTTCTCCAGCAAAACCGAGCGACAAGCGGAAAACTTTCGCCGAATGTTTCTGGCAATGGCTCAAGATATTCGCGTAATTGTAGTGAAACTGGCCGATCGCCTCCATAATATGCGAACGCTAGAACACCTGTCTGACGAAAAGCGTCGGCGCATTGCCCAGGAAACGCGAGAAATTTTTGCTCCTTTGGCCAATCGTTTGGGGATCGGGCGCTTTAAGTGGGAACTGGAAGATTTGGCCTTTAAATATCTGGAAACCGAATCATATCGCCAAATACAGGAGTTAGTTGCCGAGAAGCGCACAGATAGAGAGGAAAGACTCACAAATGTCACGAAAATTCTGCGCGAGCGTCTGGAAGAAACGGGAATTCGTTGCCAGGAGCTGAGCGGTCGTCCCAAGCACCTTTACAGTATTTTCCTGAAAATGCAGCGCCAGCAAAAAGAATTTCATGAAATTTACGATCTGGCGGCAATTCGCATTATTGTCGAGAGCAAAGATGAATGCTATCGCTCTTTGGCAGTTGTTCACGATGCCTTCCGACCGGTTCCTGGCAGATTTAAAGATTACATCGGTTTGCCGAAACCCAACCGCTATCAGTCGCTGCATACGGTAGTTATTGGCCCAACGGGGCGTCCGATCGAGGTGCAAATCCGTACCCAGGAAATGCACCGCATTGCGGAATACGGTATTGCCGCGCATTGGAAATACAAGGAAACCGGTCGTTCTAACACTCAGCTGACCGCATCGGATGAGAAGTTTACCTGGTTGCGGCAGTTGTTGGAATGGCAAAACGATTTGAAAGATGCTCAGGAATATATTGAGAGCGTCAAAGATAATTTATTTGAAGACGATGTGTACGTCTTCACGCCTAAAGGCGATGTGATCTCCCTGAGTCAGAAAGCAACCCCAGTCGATTTTGCCTATCGCATCCACACAGAGGTGGGTCATCACTGCGCGGGTGCTAAGGTGAATGGGCGGATGGTGCCGCTGGGTACACCGCTCAAGAATGGAGATATTGTGGAAATTATCACGCTCAAAAACAGCCACCCCAGCTTGGATTGGCTGAATTTTGTGGTGACTCCTTCTGCTAGAAATAGGATTCGGCAATGGTATAAGCGCAGTCATCGCGACGAAAATGTGGCTCGCGGTCGGGAACTGTTAGAAAAGGAATTGGGTAAAAGCGGTTTTGAAGCTTTGCTGAAGTCGGAACCGATGCAGGCGGTGGCGGAACGATGTAATTACCATAGTGTCGAAGATTTACTGGCTGCTTTGGGTTACGGGGAAGTAACGCTCAACTTAGTGGTAAATCGTATCCGAGAAGCTGTGAAGTCTCAGCAACCTATTGCCCCCGCTCCGGAAGTGTTACTGCCACTTCCTACAACGCAGCGTTCCACTGCATCTGCTAACGGCAGTAAGGGTGGGGTACAATCTCGTACTAGCTCGCCGATCGCAGGCGTGGAAGGATTGCTTTATTATCTGGCTGGGTGTTGCAATCCGATTCCCGGCGAAGCGATTATCGGTGTGGTGACGCGCAGCAGTCGCGGTATTTCTATCCACAGGCAGGGATGTAACAATGTGGAAAACGTGCAGGGCGATCGCCTCGTACCTGTGAAGTGGAATGCCGCCGACTCGGATCGTACTCGTCCCCAGACATATCCGGTTAATATTCAAATTGAAGTACTCGATCGCGTGGGAGTTCTCAAGGATATCCTCTCTCGCCTGACCGATAATAATGTCAATGTCCGCAACGCGCAGGTGAAAACCTTTGAAGGACGCCCTGCTTTAATCGATTTGGGCATTGATATCGAGAACTATCAGCAACTGGAGCGTGTTTTCGTCCAAATTAAGAAAATGAGCGATGTTTTGAATTTGCGTCGCATCAGTCAGGTTGAAGAACAAAAGCTCTAAGTGCTTGACAGTTGGGATCGGGTTGGTTCTGCTTTTGTAAAAATCCTAAATTCTCCCGACCTATTGAGCCACAGCATAAGTTGCAAAGATTAGTATAGGAGAATCTGCGATCGCCCGCATCGTAGAAGCCTGCTTTTGGGGAAGCCTTCCCTGTTCGTGGGGAACAGGGTAGCAGCAAGTCAACGTCAAAGCCTTATCGGTTCTCACCGCGTCCGCTTTGAGTCTGTTAAATCTAGCAGAAGCTAACTGCCCAAACTCATCCTTATCAGTTTTTTAGGATTTTCTTGAATGGCTTTTAATCTCGCCCAGCGCATCTCCTTCGCCGCCACCGCAGTAGCCCTAGCTACTCTTGTACCCGGTATTGCCTTTTCACAAAATTCCAGTCCCAATACTCGTCCCGCACAACCCGCGCAACCCACAAACCCTTCTAATCGTCCAGCTACAGTAGAGGAAGTATTGGGTCTTACTCCTGGGCAGGTACAACAAATACGGGATATCCTTGTCAACAGACAGCAGCAAATTGAGTCGGTACTAACTCCAGACCAGCGCAATAGATTTGCCCAAGCGGTTCAATCCGGTCAAAATCCCGGGACAGCACTACGTTCTCTTAATTTGGAACAAGAGAAAATCAATCGTATTCGCTCAATTGTGGAAACTTCTAATCAGCAAATTCGAGGAGTTTTGACAGAAGAACAACTGCAAAGACTGCAACAGCAAGTGCAACCAAATCGTCCCAGCGGTCAAAGGTAGATTATTCTCAACTCACAAATCTATGGCAGGGGGGTTATTTTTGAGATAGCCTCCCTTTTAGCATAGCCGTCTAATTTCTGTAAATAACTGGCAAAATTTAAGCAATAGTCAATTTTAATTTAAATGAACTCAGCTACAACCGGAACAAATACAAATTCCTCCAATCCTTTGCTGACACTCAATTATGAACCGGCGCTGGAAGGTTTGGGAGAGGATTATTTCGATGAAGTCGCAGCAGCTGAATTTCCCAGACATATACTACGGTTTCGGAACGATCGACTGCTTCCTCTACTGGGACTAGATCCTCAACAAGTAACAGATTATCATTTCATCGAAGCCTTTGGTAAGTTTGATGGCCGAACGCCTTTTTTAGCGTTGCGCTATCACGGTTATCAATTTGGCGAATACAACCCATTTTTGGGCGATGGCAGAGGTTTTCTTTACGGACAAGTTCGCGGAACTGATGGGGAACTGTACGACTTCGGTACGAAAGGTTCCGGTAGAACGCCTTACTCTCGCGGCGGCGATGGACGATTAACCCTCAAAGGTGGCGTGCGGGAAGTTCTTGCAGCTGAAATGCTGTACCAAATGGGTGTGCGAACATCTCGCTGTTTGAGCATGATTGAAACTGGCGAATCTTTATGGCGGGGAGATGAACCTTCGCCTACTCGGTCATCGGTGATGGTGCGTTTTAATCGTTCGCATATTAGGTTTGGTACGTTTGAGCGTTTGCAATATATCGGTCGCAAGGATTTAATCCAAAAGCTCTTAGACCATGTAATCGAACAGTATTATCCAGCTTTACAAGCAACACCTGACAAGTACGCACAATTCTACGCACAATTAGTGCAACGGGTGGCAGAATTAGTCGCGCAATGGATGGCGGCTGGCTTTTGTCATGCTGTCTTGAATACAGATAATATGTCAATTACGGGGGAAAGTTTCGATTATGGGCCTTATGCTTTTATCCCTACTTACAATCCCCAATTTACGGCGGCTTATTTTGATTATTACGGGCGTTACAGTTACAGCAATCAAGCAAGTATTTGTCATTTGAATTTGGAAATGCTTCAGCAACCATTGGCGGCGGTAATTCCCCCAGATGATATGGAAGTTGGTTTGACACAGTTTGAGGAGCATTATCTATCAACGTATAAGCAGTTGATGCTCAATAAGTTGGGTTTTGAGCGAATGCAAAGCGCAGCAGCAGATGAGTTGTTTTTCCTTACTATTCAGCTTTTGAATGATACTGAGGTGGGTTATCACGAGTTCTTTGCCGAATTAAGGCAGAAGTTTTCTAGTAAGTGGCGAAAAGATGTCAATAAAATTTTCAATGGTGCTGCTATTGTACAATCTTTTGAGCAGTCAAATTTGTTCGATAAATGGCGAAATTTATATCATTTATTATTGAATAGTTTGCCTTTAGAGGAGATGGATAAGGTTGAGCGGATGTTGTGCGATCGCAATCCTATCACTGTGATACTTCGTCCGGTGATAGAGTCGATTTGGGAGCCAATTGTACAAGAAGATAATTGGGAACCTTTTGATGATTTGTTGAGGCGAATTCAATCTAAAAATTAGGAATGTAACTTGTGTAGGGTGGGCATTGCCTACCTTACTCTAATTATTTTTTAACGCAAAGGTTCGCCAAGTTTTTCGCAGAGGGACGCAAAGAAGAATAGATATTTACAAATGCGGTTAAGCTTGGCGCGATCGCTATTGATTTTAAGTGTTATATTTGGCTTAGTACGATAATTTGTGATACCAACATTTATGACTCAGGAACTTATAGATTTAAGAAACAGCATCTTAGAAGGACGCTACGATGATGCTTTGTCAATTGTGGATGAGCTAGAAGGAATGAGCAAACAAGCAGTTCTGCGGAATATTAAATCCTTTCTTAAGAGAATGCTGATTCACTTGATTAAAAACCAAATTGAGCAACGATTAACAAATTCTTGGGTAGCTTCTATTTCTGATTCAATCCGACAAATTCAAGACCTGAATATCAAAGAAAACAAAACATCTTACTACATTAAACTTGATGAATGGCAACTTTTTCTGGAAGAATCACTAGCAGATGCAATTCGTCCGGCGAGTGCTGAAGTTAGAGAGGGAATTTATACACCATTTCAGATTTCACAAATGATAGATAGAGAGCAAATAATCGCGAGCGCAAAAGAGCTTATCGACCTAACTTATAACTATTCTGGCGAAAGGTTATTGTCAGAAATCGATAATTATTTATTCTTATTACCAGGGGGAGAGGATTGGAAAGAGGGTAGGAGATAAGTCCAAATTAATTAGTAACCCCGTTGATAGTAGGCGTCACCAAACTGAGGATTTATTCGCAAAACTCGATTAAATTCGTGAATTGCTCCGGAGATGTCGCCCTGACGAAACTTGTCTATACCTCGATTGTAAAATTCTTGCTCCATTGCCAGAGATATTTTTATTTAAATTAAGCTTAACTCAACTGCCGCGATTTCCTTTTGGTACGCACGCGCCGAATTAGCCACAAACCGAGAAAATAGCTAGCAACAGCAGACACGGACGCCACCACGAAGCAACCCACCAGCAGATCGGTGACAAACTCAGTCCCCAATTGCATCATATCGTGCCATGAATCTAGACTCTCACTAGCAAAAGATAAGTCAGAGCCTAATAGCGATCGACCAACTTGAAAAGCAAATGTATAAAGCGGTACTGCGGTAAAGGGGTTACTGATCCAAGTTGCTGCCGCCGCCACTATTTTATTGCCGCGTATCAAAGCGGCGATGAGAATCGCCACCGCCATTTGTGTAGCAATTAGCGGAAATAAACCCGCAAAAACTCCCGCAGCTAAACCTCTCGCGATAGATTCTGGACTTCCTCGCAGGCGAAGAAAGCGCAAGTAAAAGTAATGCAAGCTGCGTCGCCAACGGGAAGCCAAGCGTTTCGATTTTCGGTGTCGAATAGATATTGATTTTGTTGGTAAGGTGAGTAAACTTTGCTCAGATTGTTTAGACATCGGTGCAAAAAAGGTAGCAAATTTGGTGTCAACAAAGATGCAAGAATATTATTTTTTAAGTTAAACGATCGCTCGGTCGATAGACAGCACCCAGCGAACGATCTTGATTGATTTCTATGACTAAATTTACCCAGTTTGGGTTTCTTGCCAAAGGCTTGATGAAAAGATCCGGGTGGAGGCTTCGCCAAAAGTACTCAACAAATCGATCCACAATTTCATCTGTCATTCCGGATTTTCCGCTGGCTTTAGCAAGTTGTTCTGCTTGACGCCGCCACTGCTGGGAGAGGCGATAATCTGTTGGATACAGAACCATTAAGCGATCCAACCGCTCCCACAAAGGTAAATATTCTTCTAACTTAGCATTCATATCGCGGGCAAAACGGCGATCGGCTTCTGTCACAATCGGCGGTGGTGCTGTGTCAAAAGCAGCAGGATCGATCGGTCGCACCCCGACAAACCAACCTTCAAACAGTACAATATCCACATTTTCTACTGTTTCGGGTTGCGTGCGATCGCCAGATCCACCCCAAGCAGATTTATCAAAGCGGGGTATTTCGATCTCACCCTGCTGTTGGCGCAATTTATCCAAAACCGCAATACCCAACTCGACATCGTGGGTTCCCGGTGGCCCGCGCCAAATTAAGCGGGGGTCTTCTTCTTGCAGGCGTAGTCGTTCTGCATAAGTTTTGTAAAGGTCGTCTAGGGAAAGGCCAAGAGTGCGATAACCCAAATGAGCGAGGATTATTTTGAGAATTGCTGCTAATGTAGTTTTGCCGGTACCCTGTCCGCCTAAAATACCTTGGATGAGAGGACGTCCCAAATGTTGGCGATATTCGGCCAGCTGCATTGCTAAGGGAAGCCATAGGTTCCAAAGAGTTTCCTGGATGACACTTTCGCTCTTAAACCCTTTGTTTTGGCAAAATTCGGTAACATCTGAGCAGACGGATTGGAAAAGATGCGATCGCAACCTGACTTCTTCAACCGTATTTTCTGGTGTAATGCCAAATGCTTTTGCCCGTAACTCATCCTCGATTAGCGAAATTGCCAGCTTTTCGGGAAAATATCCCAACATACATTCTTCTGAAGTCAAATATTTGAAAATATTGCCCGCATATGAGTTATCTTGCACCATAACATTACGATCCGAGCTTGAAAGCTTCGATAAACAGGCTGTAGATTAAACCTATTTTGAGAGCATTCAACATCTGGGCTAACAAAGAGCGCGAACCTCCCTGTCGGTTAGTCCCGTAAAAAATACGACTGGCTAACTCGGTAAATATCACTAAAAGTCCAGCGCCAATAATATCCCAGTCCGCAGCTTGTCCGGCGGTAGTCGGAATCGCCGTTCCCAAAAAAATCCCAAACAGCAAGCTAATCGTCATTAAGGATAGCCGCCGCCAGGGGTTGCCAACCCAGCTACTAAGCTGAGATGCCAGAATGTTTACCAGGTTGCTCAGACGAGTGTTTTGCATTGCTGGGTATTAATAAATTCAGAACTGCCAAATTTTTGTTTGAATGAATTAGGACTTACGCAAGCTGGGGCTAGAAACCGGGTTTCTTCGTCGATCGTTCACGGTGAAACATACCATTTTTCGTAGAAACCCGGTTTCTTTGCATAAATCCTATGGATATATTATTGTCTTCCTCAAACCCGTTCCCATAAATATGGGGATCTGTTATATCAAAAATAACAGCCTTTAAAGCCTAAAACAGATTATCGCTAAACACTATGAATCTAAAATTGCTATTATATCCTGCTGCTAGTATCGCTGTTCTTTTCTTAATCTTGTTTTTGGCACTGCAACGGTGGCAGATTACTATTACTATTGATTCACTTCCATCAGAAGAAAATTTGCTTGTCGAGCCTTCCCCAGATAAAGCGTCTGTTACCACCGCAACTGTCTCTACAGAGAGTAATCCCAAACCGACAGCCACTTTAATAGCTCCCTTAAAAAACAAGCCCACACAAGCACCTAGCTCTGCTCGTGGCGCGGTGGCGGCTCCTCCAGGAGTATTGCGGTTGAGCAATCAAACAGAGCATCCCATCCGGATCGCATTTCTAGCTCGACAGAAAGCAAGCAAATCTGGCAAGCAGTCTGCCTACGGCGAACCGGCACACTGGGATTTTGCCCCTGAAGAAGGAGCCGAGAAGGGTCTGATTCTCTCCCTGCCTACAGGCTTTGTGAAGCTGGAGGAGGGCGATATTCTGATTGCCTTTGCCCAAGATGGCACTCGTCGGTACTGGGGGCCATATGTTGTGGGCGTAACAGCGATGCCGATTTGGGATCGAAAAACTTTGGAGTGGCAACTGATTTTGCAACCTTGACAGAAATCCGGTTTTTGAGAAAAACCGGGTTTCTTCATCGCTTCAGTAGGCCAGAAACCCGGTTTTTGAGAAAAACCGAGTTTCTTGAGCCCTTCCAATTTGTCGTGTTTTTTGCTAACTTGTCGTTTTGGTGACATCCAGCCAAATCAGCCCTATCGGGATGGCATAGCCTGACCGTACATAACAAACGATCGATGATTGAACCAAACAAAGTTATAGTTTAAAGGCGAAACTAAATTGGATCGCCTTCAAAAAAACTGCCTTCTCAAGGCAGCAAAAAATATTTTTGTACCCCCAAATTCAAAATGAAATTTAAACTTAATACCTGGTTGAATTCTTTGGTTGCTGCAACAGGTCGGGTCAGATTATACATTTGTTTGGTTATCATAGTTCCTTTAATTTTGCTTTGTCAAGAAATCCAAAAGACAAAAGTTTTTGCAGGTGAAGTAAATTTTTTGCAATGGCTGCACCAGGTTATTCCTCCTATAGCAGGTGCGGTTTTATCTGTGTTTTATTTGATCGGCGATACCCACTTTGCCGCCCTGGTAGTTGTCATCAGTTTAGGAGTACTCTGCTGGAAACGGTATTGGCGACAAGCCACAACTTTAGGATTTGCCACTCTGAGTGTTTTGTTACTTGTTGATGAAGTGTTGAAACCATTTTTTGCTCGTCGTCGTCCGCCCGAACGTTTGGACAAATCTGCGGGAGGTTATAGTTTCCCAAGCGGTCACGCCACAGGCAATGTTGTACTGTATTTTTATTTAGCTTATCTCCTGGCAGCTAGATATCCTAAACTCAGTATTTATATTTATGGAGCAACAACTTTATTTCTCATATTAATGGGTTTGAGTAGTATGTACCTGAGAGTACACTGGCCTTCCGATATCGTTGCTGGTTATGCGTTTGGGTACATTTGGCTGACTATCTGCTTGGCAATACTAAACTTCTCAGGGCCGAAAGAAAAAAATATTAGATAAGTTTAATCTCTGGGGGAGCAAGAAACAATGAAGATTAACAAGGTAAAAAGTTGGTGGAAATACTTGGAAAAATATCCAAGGATAAATTGGAAATTATCGGTTATATGGTTGTTAATACTTAGTTGTGTAGCTTTTTTGTTTAATTTGGGCAGCATCGGTTTGGTGGATAAGACAGAACCGATGTTTGTGGAAGCAGCACGTCAGATGTCGGTGACTGGTGATTGGATAACGCCGTATTGGAATGGGGAAACTCGTTTTGATAAACCACCTTTGGTTTATTGGTTAATGGCGATCGCATTTAAAATCGTGGGTGTGAACGAATGGGCGGCGAGATTGCCTTCTGCACTGGCGGCGATCGCACTTGTGGTATTAGGATTTTATACACTGCGATATTTCGGCTTTTCCCGTCCCGCTATGGTTCGATCGCTCCCTTTTCATCCAAAAGATGCAGAGGGCAAACCCCACCCCCAACCCCTCCCCGTCCACGGGGAGGGGAGCAAGAGCAGAGAGGCGCAAGGGGAGGAAAACGATCGACAATCTTCTGAGGCAGAAAAAATCCACAATCCAGAACGCGAAGTGTGGATATCTGCTTGGATCGGTGCTGCCATCCTCGCCTTAAATCCTGCCTGGATCGCTTGGGGAAGAACAGGTGTTTCCGATATGCTGCTGGCTAGTAACATCAGCATGGCACTCTTGACATTTTTCATTGCATATGCCATCGAAGATACTCCCCTCCCCGTGCGACGGGGAGGGGTTGGGGGTGGGGTTTTCCCTCAGCGTTCTTCAATTTGGTATATCGCTTTCTACGTATTCGTTGCCTTAGCTGTCCTGGCAAAAGGGCCTGTGGGTGCGGTATTGCCAGGGCTGATTATTGGCGCATTCCTGCTGTATCTGGGCAAATTTAGGGAAGTTGTGCGGGAAATGCGACTGGTGCGGGGCGTTTTAATTACGATCGCGATCGCAATACCTTGGTTTGTGTTAGTAACATTAGCAAATGGCAAAGCCTACATCGATACATTTTTTGGATATCACAACGTTCAACGCTTCACCAGCGTAGTCAGCAGTCACCGTGGCCCCTGGTATTTTTATATCCCAGTAGTCCTAGTTGGTTTTGCGCCTTGGTCGATATATTTGCCAGTTGCGATCGCTCGTTTGCGCTTTTGGCAAAGAGAAAAATGGCAACAATCTCCCCGTTCCACTCAACTCGGTTTATTCGCCCTATTTTGGTTTATTGGCGTCTTTGGTTTCTTCAGCATTGCAGTTACCAAATTACCCAGTTACGTACTTCCTTTAATGCCAGCTTGCGCCATCATGGTAACGCTTTTTTGGAGCGAATTGATGAGCGAGCGGGAGAGCAGAGGTGCAGAGGATAAGAAAAACAAAAAAAATATCGGACTGTTTGTTACTGCAATTTTTAATATTGTATTCTTGTTAGTTCTTGCAGCTGGAACTTTCTTCAGTCCCAAGTTAATCGGATACGATCCTGCTGTACCACAAATGCGTCAGGCGTTGTCACAATCTGGTTTACCAACCCTAAGCGGAATCGTATGGTTAGTAACTGCAATTGCCAGCGTATTTTTAGTATTGCGAAAACAACAATGGCGTTGGTTGTGGAGTACAAACCTAGCAGGGTTTATGGCATTTATGATTTTTGTTGCACCACCCGCCGCTTTGCTACTAGATCGAGAGCGCCAGCTACCTTTACGAGAAATTTCGGTACTTATTAACCAGGTACGACAACCAGAGGAAGATTTAATTCTGATTGGTTTCATCAGACCTAGTATGACGTTTTACACAAGGCAAACGGTGAATTACATCAAAACATCTGACGAAGCAATATCCTACATTGAAAAAACTGCTGCGACTAAACCTACGCACCTAATCCTCACCAAGCCGGATAACCTCAAGCCAAATTTCCTCAAGCGTTATCAATATCAACAATTAGGATCGTCTGGTGCTTACAAACTGCTGCGAATATCAAAAAAGGCAAAAGTTAAAATGTAAAAGTCAAAAGTCAAAAGTCAAAAGTCAAAAATTAATTTTTGTGGCTGAATCGGGAATGTTAAATCCGCTAATACGACGCTCTAAAAATAGCTTGTCAGTTTATCATTTTCACAGGCAGGTAAAAATATCTCGATCGCCAGTGTTAAATTCTCTTCTTTCTCTTGACTTTTGACTATTCTAGATTCGTTCAAAAAGAGCGCGATAAACTGATTCACCTTTTGCTTGGGTGGCGCGTTCCCGTTCGGTGGAAACTGGAAGCGGATTGGTGGGAAGCCATTGGGAGGAAGTTCTTTGGAAAGCTGGGTGAGAATGGAAACGATCGCACATTTCGATCGCCACTTCCTCCACATCAGACTGGATAAATACCGATCCCCCAGGCGCGAGATAATCTGCCAAATCCGTTACCGTATCCGCTTGCACCATGCGCCGCTTCTGGTGTCGCTTTTTAAACCAGGGATCGGGAAATTGAATCGTGACTCGCTGCAACATTCCCGATGGTAAAGAACTTAACAAGGGACGCAGGGAGTTATTGACATTGCAAAACAAATAGTGTAAATTCCCCAAACTCAGTTCGTCTCGCAGTCTATTTGCTTCCTCCACCAAAGAATCTCGAATTTCCAACCCCAAATAATTCCAATCCGGCTGCAACTGTGCCATGCTTAAAACAAACCTTCCTCTAGCACAGCCAATATCCAAATGCAACGGCAGGGTCATATCCGCATAAATCTTCGTCCAATCGGGGGGAGGAGTCGGTGTCTGATACTTACTGCTGAGGGGATTGACGTGCTGGCGAACTCGAACCGATGCCAAAATTAATACTCCTTATCATCAAAATTAACTACTTCTAGTTGAGGTCGCATTAGCCAAGCATTAGCTATACTCGACGGGGATCGCTTTTTTGGGCTATATGGGTCTAAACTTTCGATTTGCTATAGTAAGCGACTTACACATCGCCCTGCCTCACACCATATGGGATAATCCGAGTCGATTTCATCTGGTGGAAGTCAGTATTCCAGCGCTGGAGATTGTTCTGAAGCATTTAGAACAACTCGATTTGGATTTTCTGCTTCTACCGGGAGATTTAACCCAACACGGCGAACCGGATAATCATACTTGGTTGCAGGAACGTTTGTCTCAACTGCCTTTTCCAGTTTACGTTGTGCCGGGGAATCACGATGTCCCCAGTTTGCACGCTACCGAAAAGGCGATCGCATTTGCAGATTTCCCTCACTACTATCGCAAGTTTGGCTACGACAATCCAGCACAATTCTATTACAGTTGTCAAGTACTGCCAGGAGTACGTTTAATCGGACTCAATTCCAACCAGTTTGACGACGAAGGCAAACAAATCGGACGTTTGGGCGATCGTCAGATAGAATGGCTCAAGCAAGTTCTGGCTGAGGTGTCCGACGAACTGGTGCTGGTGATGGTGCATCATAACGTAGTGGAACATCTCCCCGGTCAATCTCGCCACTCGCTGGGACGGCGATATATGTTGGAAAATGCACCGGAGTTACTTTCCATATTGCGATCGGCTGGAGTCCAACTCGTGTTTACAGGACACTTGCACGTTCAGGATATCGCCCACAGCCAAGGCATATACGACATTACCACAGGTTCCTTAGTCAGTTATCCTCATCCTTATCGCATTTTAGATTTCCGTACCGATGAACTGGGTAGAAAATCCTTACAAGTAAAGACGCATCGGATCGAATCGGTACCAGATTGGCCAACTTTACCGCAGATATCGCGAAAATGGATAGCCGATCGCAGTTTTCCCTTCATGCTCAGACTGCTCACCGAACCACCCTTAAGTTTACCTCGCGCCACAGCAGAGGAACTCGCCCCCAGTTTGCGGTATTTTTGGGCAGATATTGCTGGTGGGGATGCCATATTTGATTTCGCACATTTTCCACCCCAAGCGCGACGCTTTTTCGAGAGTTTTGGTGCGATTAGCAGTAACGGTACACCTACGCCGATCGATAATCACACCACGCTTTTGCTTGAGAGTTAACTTCTAACCCATATTTTTACTGCAAGAATAAATCTTTTGAAACTCTCTCCGCCAGACTTTTTTAAACAATGCTATGTGCAAGTCAGATCGCTCAATTTCGCTAATTTCAGCAACAGCATATTCACCAAACAGAAGAACGCCACGCCTTAACTCGTATTGTTTTGAGGAGTAAACTGTTTGGATGACTGAGTTGAGATCGACATCGCGACTAAATTTTAAAACTTGTAAAAGATTCTGACATTTCACATTGTCAGCCTGCGCCCATTGAAAGCGCATAAAATAAAAGTAAGCTGTAAGTTGGTGATGATTCAGCAATCCGCTCAATAGGATAACAAATATCAGGAACGATGTAGAGACTACGCTCGCATTCTTTGACAACATTTTTGCCATCCGTAACTCGGTCAATCAAATCAAATAAATTAACCTAGATAACTCAAATTGATATTGACTCGCCATGACAAATCTTGGTAGTAGATAATTTCAGATTTTAAATTTCAAATTTAAATTTGTTTTAAATCTAAAATCTAAAATCTGAAATCTGAAATTACCAAAATTACGGTTGGCGGCAAATCCCAAACACGGAAGTGTAACCGTGCAGAAAAGTGTTACCTGCTACCGGGCCGATTTCGCCATTACAGAAGAAACCACCGATCGGAACATTTTTCAGGTAACGGCGGAACATCCGGGAGTCAAAATTAGGAGACCCGTAAAGTCCCTCTCCCCGTCCCAGACAGGAGAACATCAAAGCACCGGCTCCTTTATTTGAATCAGGTGTTTGTTGCTGATAGCGCTGTAGCAACATTTCCAAATCGTCAGCAGAAGTGTGAGCGTCGCGCAAGTGAAATTGGATACGCTGACCCGGACGGACGCGATCGCCAATTGCGATCGCCCCAACTCTGGGATCGACCCCCAGCAGATTGCGGATCAAAAAATCTCCGTGTTCCAAATCCTGCTTGAACTCATCCCGCGCCACCCCCACAAACAGGGAATTCTGCGCCAGCATTCGATCCTCCTCGTTGAGAGTTTGGATCAAATCCCGCAACACATCCAAAGGTTTGCGGGGTTTGCCGCTACCCCCCACTTGAGCAGTTACAGGCACCTCCAATTCCATCACAACATTGCGCTCTCCCGCTATCACCGTGTACGGTTCGCCGATCGGACGGCATCCCTGCGCCACGATCGTTTCCAGAACAAGATTACCGCTGAGAGCAACACCAACCGTTCCTTCTCGGTAAAGCCGATAATTGCAAAACAAGCCAGAACTGCCGCCGACAGCACTACCGCTTGCCAATCCACCCACCTTGATCGATCCCGGATAAGCAAAATCCAAACCTTGAATTAAATCGTTAATGCCGGATGTAAACGGATCGGCTAACAAAACAAACTGAGGTTCGGCTTGTGGTAACACACCGATTAAATCCACCCACGTATCTGGCGAACTATCCAAATCCGGCAATGATTCGGGAAGTACGTGAAAAGTGCGGACGTTTACCCCAGGTAAGGACATTAAACTCAGACTCAAGCCTGGTTCTCCTTCTATTTCCTGCACCTCTCCTTGTCGATTAACTCCGATCACACCACCGCCACCGCAACCAATTATGGCCGGCACCGATAGCACCTCACGGAATAAGGGCATCAGCCTGGTATACTCGCTGGCAAAAGCAGACGAAATAAACACCACAGCCAGATCTGCTGACGCCTGCAACAATTGATTGGCACGTTCTGCAACTTCCTCTACAGCCGCTTCCAAAGAAGGACGGGTTGACAGAGCGTTTGCCCACTTTATCTGGTTGGTCATGGGTTTTACCATCGTCCTAAAGTTTAATGTTGTTTTTAGTCTAGGGACTTTCGGCTTAAGCTTTTACTTTTTGGAGCGATAAGGTTTACGCTTATCTATAAATTGCAGCTTAACCCTGGTATATCGCCATATTAGCGCTCCCAGAATTCCCACAAACTAATTTTGAGCCTAAAATCGTCCCTAGTGTGTTTCTGGAGAGCTTTTCACATGGGTAAAGCTACTTCGGTTTAGTCCTCTGTCTTCCCTTTTTTCCCCCAGCCACAGCAAAATTACTTAGCCATACCTGGCGATCGCTCGTTAAGAAGTGTTAAGCTATAACAACAACAAGCAATTGCGTGTAAAGCCCGCCTGGGGAGCAATCAACGGTTAAATCTTAAGAAAAAAACCGCAATACCAATTTCATCAACCGGTTGAAGGTATGAATGGAATAAAGCCTCTGCTAAGAACCGTCCTCCCAGGTAAGATTTATCAGAAGGCTCAATCTGAAAGATTGACAGTCCTGATTGACAAAAACGATCTCAGAAAATAACAGCGTATGAGCAACATCCAAGAAAAAATCGACCAAGAGCGCGACCAAGCTCGTCAAGTCTGCGATGTCAGCGGTAGCAACTCTAAAGAGTGTGCTGCTGCTTGGGATGCTGTAGAAGAACTGCAAGCAGAAGCTTCTCATCAGCGCCAAAGCAAAAAGAAGAATTCCCTTGAGCGATATTGCGATGACAATCCCGATGCGGCTGAGTGTCGTTTGTACGAAGACTAAAATCCCTTAGTCGTAGAGATGATTCTGGCTGTGAGAACCCTAAGTTTTTCACAGAAACGCTCGCAATTTTGAGCAACCGAACTTCCAAGTAGAAGTTCGGATTGCTTATTTTTTCATGTTTGGAAAAGAACTTCTGTATGATCCCAGCAATAGAAAAACTATGCAAAATAACCCTTGGTTTGCACCGCTAGTCTGGATGGACTACCGACTGGCGGTATTATTTACTGTTATTGTGCCTTTGATTCTGCTAATTTGGGCTTTTGTCCAAAAAAACGAAGCTATTCAAAGGCTTTTAATTATTTACTGGCGAGTTGCTAGCCTTCTCGCAATCACAGTTTACCTAATGATTAACGCCATACCGATTAGCTTTGTAACTGGTATCGTAGCGCGTCTGCTCATTCCCGTATCATTGTGGTTTTGGGCGGATATCAATGAAGAAATTAACGACTTACCCCAACGAGAATTAAAGTTAGCTATTACATCATGGCGTTGGGGGATAACAGTTTACAGTCTGCTGGGAGCAATTCTCGGAAGTCCTTTCCTCACCTGTGCAATCTCGTCTAAGCAAGCATTGCTGTCAAACCCATTTTGTAGAGTTTGGCTAGATCCGCCTTGGGGTTACAAGCAGATGTTCCATGCGAATACAAATGAGGCATTTTTGGGTTTTTTGGCGATCCTTGCATTGATTATTTATGTTAGTTACTTGAGTTACTTTATATTTTTCAGATTGGGCAAACAAGGACGCTCAGCAATGGAACAATAATAGCTAGCCAATGGCTGAGGGATAATGGAAGATCGCGCATCGCAAGATATTAGCTATTCGCTATTGACCATTACCCTTGAGCAATTAACAAATAACTAACGATCGATACAACTTTATGACCAATTCTGTTGGCCAACGTCTGGAGCGATACACTCTCAGGCGTCCGCAGGAAGTGCTGCTCGTGACAGCTGAAATTGCAGGTGAAGAAGACCGAGTTGCCATTTTCAAAGGTTATTCCAGTTCGTTAATGCGTCCGACATCTTTCGATGCGGATGTGCCGATATTGCCATCAGAGGCAAAAATTATCAGGATCGACAGGTTAGCAAGTCCTTATAACCCGGATTCTCCTCGCTATATCGAACAAGGATTGACGTGGGAGACATTCCAACCCCTGTTGTCAGAAGTCGGTGTGTAAAATTGTCTCATTCTAGCAATACAGGTTTGGTTTCCCAGCCTTAACTGGAAGAGCTAGAAACTATCAGGCAGACAAGTGCAGAAGGTATGGTAATTCCGGAAAGTGTTATCCTCCAGTGTAAGTAAGTGTGTTGTGTGGAGTGTTTATAAAGATATGGTAAAAACCCCCGTTCGGACTCAACTGTCTAGCTCTTCAGAATCACCATTGTGCTTGGCTGAATCGATCCAATCGGCAAAACCGCTCAATAGCAATCGCAGTTGGAACCCATTAAGTTTGCCCGGAACGCCTTTGTTCGGTACAGATGGGATTCGGGGAAGAGTGGGAGAGTTGCTCAATGCCGAACTAGCCCTACAAGTGGGTTATTGGACAGGTCAAATGCTGCGATCGACCTCTGCAAATGGCAACGCTCTGGGGCCGATCGTTCTGGGCCAAGATACCAGAAACTCCAGCGATATGTTAGCAATGGCACTAGCCGCCGGTCTTACCTCTGCCGGATTGGAAGTTTGGCATTTGGGTGTATGCCCGACGCCCTGTGTAGCTTATCTGACCAGTGTGACTGAGGCAGCAGGAGGAGTGATGATCTCCGCCAGTCACAACCCACCAGAAGACAACGGGATTAAAATTTTTGGCCCGGATGGTACAAAGTTGCCCAAAGAATGGCAAGCACAAATTGAAGCAGGACTGCGGGGTCAGCTCGGTAATTCTGCTGCGAACGCTTGGGGTAGGCACTACCATCGTCGGGAGTTGTTGGGTAACTACGCCGAGTCGCTTGAGAAACCCCTCCGGCCAGAGATCGATCTGCGGGGAATGCGAATTGTGCTGGATCTGGCATGGGGGGCAGCTGTGGGAATAGCACCCCAACTGTTCGCCGATATGGGGGCAGAGGTGATTTGCTTGCATGACAGTGGGGATGGCGATCGCATCAATGTCAACTGCGGTTCGACCCATCTCGAACCCCTCCAAAACGCTGTCAAACAATATCGGGCAGATATGGGATTTGCCTTTGATGGAGATGCCGATCGCGTATTGGCTGTAGACTCCCAAGGTAGAGTTGTGGATGGCGATCGCATCCTCTATTTCTGGGGGAAAACCCTGGCAGCAGCGCAACAACTGCCCAAAAATATGATTGTGGCTACCGTGATGGCTAACCTGGGTTTTGAAAGAGCTTGGAAAAATCTCGGCGGTGAATTCCTGCGGACGCCAGTGGGAGATCAGTACGTCCATGCAGAAATGCTGCGTCACGGTGCGATGTTGGGCGGCGAGCAATCCGGACATATCCTCTGCCGTCATTATGCCGTCAGCGGCGACGGTCTGCTCACTTCGTTGCATTTGGCGGCGTTGGTGAAACGGATGAATGCTTCTCTATCCGAAATGGTCGATGGCAGTTTCCAAACTTACCCGCAACTATTGAAAAATGTCAGGGTGGAAGATCGGGATCGCCGCGTGAACTGGAAAAACAGCGACGCTCTCACCAATGCGATCGCACAAGCAGAAGCTGCAATGGGAGACTCTGGGCGCATCTTAGTTCGCGCTTCCGGAACCGAACCTTTGATCCGCGTTATGGTGGAAGCCGTCAGCGCCGAACTCGCTCACCACTGGGCTGACAATTTAGTTCTAGCCGTTCAACAATATCTATAAAATTGACATACTCCCCAGCCTGAAGGCGTGGGGATTCTTTACGCTTCATTGACGGATGCTACCGAGGTAGTCTTAATCTGTCTCGACGTACATTTAGAGTCGTGCCGATGCCCCGTGCCGACTTTTTCTATATTTGCCGAT
>NZ_JBHFNU010000042.1:0-13980 GCF_041929145.1 Aerosakkonema sp. BLCC-F183
GGGATGAGAATGCTGCGATTAATATCCTAATTAAAGCATTGCAAATACTTGGCTATGTATCAAATACGGTAGGGCATACCGAAATTAACGCTTGTGGAGAGATGACCCTCTACCTGAACTTGGAAACAATGTTCAAGCAAGGTCGCTCATTGAAGCAAGAATCTCCCGTTATAGCCTCAGCTTAACGGGAGAGTGTCAATTCAACTGCGCCAAAATCAACCAGGTGGCTTAGCTCCCCGCGAACAAGCTCGTTATTATTTAACATTTCCTTGGGTACAACCATTTGCCAATCAGGATGTGTTTGCCAATCCGGTGATTCTGGGAATTCTCGATCGCGTGTTCTTCCAGGAATACAGGTTGGTGCAACTAGCGGCTGATATTCCCTGTCAGGGTTCGGATTATCAAGAAATTCATCGCGATTTCCGTCCGTTGTTTTCTGAGCAAATTCTTACGCCGCTTTACGCTTTAGCAGTTAATTTTCCATTGGTTGAAGTAACGGCAGATAATGGCCCGTTTCAGATGGCACGCGGAACTCATGTGATGCCGCGTGAGGAGGCGCTGGTGAAGATTAGAGCGGGTGAGATTCCGATGGAATCTTTTTATATGCAGCCTGGTGATGTTACGATTCGATCGCCCTTAGCAATGCACAGAGGTTCACCGAACCGAACCCAAAAGCCAAGACCGATGGTAGTAATGGGTTATGTTATGCACTGGCTACACACACCAAAAGTAGATTTAACGCTTCCAAAAGATTACTACGAGAACCTGCCAGAGCAGCTACAGCAGATGCTTCGGTGTGAAGTGGTAGAGCAGTTGCCAGAAAATAAGGCCGAAACTTATGTGAATTTTAAATATTAGCGTTCTAACATAATGAGAACTTACACCAATCCAGTTTACAAAGGGTATTTTGCCGATCCATTTGTTTGGAAATACGAAGGTGTGTACTATGCGATCGGGACAGGGCCAGCGGAAGCAGAAGGGCAAGTTGACGAAATTGGCAAACGCCTAGTGTTTCCGCTGCTGCGTTCCGAGGATTTCGTGAATTGGCAGTTTGCCGGGAATGCACTTTTGCGACCAGACCCCGCGCTGGGTGATAACTTTTGGGCTCCGGAAGTCGCTTACTGCGATGGCACGTTCTACCTGTATTACTCTGTCGGACACGAAGATAAAAGGCATCAGTTGCGTGTTGCCACCAGTTCCGAACCGTTGGGGCCATATGTTGATGTGGGAGAACCGTTATTAGACCCACAAATTTGTGCGTTTGCGATCGATCCGCACCCATTTTGCGATTTGGACGGACAGTGGTATCTCTTCTATGCTCGCGATTTTCTGGATACCGAAAGCGGCGTTCGCGCTGGTACAGCTTTAATGGTCGCTCGTCTGCAAAGCATGACAAAGCTAGCAGGTGAAGGCAACGTCGTTTTACGCGCTCGTTCCGATTGGCAGAGATTCCTAGCCAATCGTGCGATGTACGATGGCATCTACGATTGGCATACGTTGGAAGGGCCCTGCGTTCGCAAGTACGAAGGACGCTACTATTGCTTTTATAGTGGCGGACGCTGGGAAACTGACAGTTACGGTGTTGATTATGGAGTAGCGGATAGCGTGATGGGTCCTTACTCAGATGCGGGGAATGAAGCAGGGCCGCGTGTGTTGCGATCGGTTCCCGGTTATGTGTTGGGCCCGGGTCACAATTCGATCGTGTTAGGGAAAGACGATCGCACCGAATATATTATCTACCATGCCTGGGATACAAATATGCAGGCGCGACGGATGTGCATTGACAAGCTGATCTGGACACATTTCGGCCCGCGTTGCAATGGCCCTACTTGGACGCCGCAAGAGTTAGACCACCTCAGCCCAAACCTTTAACAGGAATGTCGGCAGAAGTCCCCAACTAAAATCTCTGATTTAGTTGGGGATGAATGACGACCAACTAACTCAGAAGCGAAGCAACGATATTGCTAAGGCTGTCGAAATCGTGCGACAATCTTACGAGAAGTCGCCATCAGTAGTAAGGGGGTGAAATGAGTGCAGCGCAAAGTAGTCAAAATCCGCATTTACCCAACAATAGAACAGCAACATAAACTAGCTCAAGCCTTTGGGTGTGCTAGATGGTGGTGGAATTACGCTTTGAACAAAAACGTCGAAACCTATCGGGAAACGGGTAAAGGATTAGGACAATCAGCGTTAAATGCACTATTGCCAGCACTCAAGAAAAAAGCAGAAACTAAATGGTTGGCTGATTGCTACAGTCAAGTGTTGCAAGCAACCACACTAAATCTGACTACTGCATACAAGAACTTCTTTGAGGGAAGGGCAAGGTTTCCTCGATTCAAATCTAAGAAAGGAAAGCAATCAGTCCAGTACCCTCAAAATGTCACAATCTTAGAGAAGGCCATGAAAATTCCAGGGGGGATTGGAGAAATCAAAGCCTCAATTCATCGCCGGATAGATGGCCAGATAAAAACCGTTACCGTCAGCAAAACTCCTTCAGGTAAATATTTTGCTTCTGTTTTGTTTGAGGTAGAGGGCGAATCTCCCCTAACAGCAGAAGGGAAGATTTACGGAATCGATTTAGGAGTTAAACATTTTGCTGTAGTTAGCGACGGCACAAAGATTTCTAAATACGACAACCCCAAGCATTTAGCCAAACATGAGAAGAACTTAAAACGGAAGCAACAGAAACTTTCCCGTAAAAAACATGGAAGTAAAACGAGGGAAAGGTATCGCAAATTAGTAGCTAAAGTTCATGAACGAGTAGCCAACGCGAGGCAGGATTTTCTACATAAACTTAGTCATAAGTTGACCAGTGATAGCCAAGCTGCGATCGTAGAGAATCTTCATGTAAAAGGCATGGTGAGGAACCATAATTTAGCTAAAGCAATATCTGATTGTGGATGGGGAACTTTTGTTAATTTATTGGCGTACAAGCTAGAACGCAAAGGCGGAAAGCTTGTCGAAATTGATAGATGGTTTCCTAGTTCCAAGCTCTGCTCTAATTGCGATCGCCAAGTCTCTGAAATGCCTCTTGATGTTAGGGAGTGGATTTGCCCTAACTGCGGCACTAAGCACGATCGGGACGGGAACGCTGCCACAAATATTAGAGCAGAAGGAATCAGAATAATCAAGACAGATGGAACAGATGTCTCTGCTAGTCGAGGGGAGGTAAGACCAAAGGGTGGACGTAAATCCGTTCTTTTGCACTCCCCTGTGAAGCTAGAAGCCCCAACTATACCGTTAGGTTAGTTGGGGTAGTTCACCTTAGCGATATTCCTTATGATTGAGATTGATGGCTCCTATGGCGAAGGCGGCGGACAAGTACTCCGCACCTCCCTCAGTCTCGCGGCGATTACCGGCAAAGCGATACGCATCCAAAAGATTCGGGCGGGACGCCAAAAACCCGGACTGGCAGCTCAACACCTGACTGCTGTAAGGGCAGCTGCGGCAATTTGTCAAGCACAAATGCGGGGAGATGCTCTCGGTTCGACAATGCTGGAGTTCGTTCCCGGCAGTTCGGTGCAGGCGGGAGAGTATATCTTCGATGTCTCGGATGCACGCGAAGGAGGTTCTGCTGGCGCTCTGACGCTAGTTCTGCAAACAGTATTGTTACCTTTGGCGCTAGCAGCAGGTGATTCCCAGGTGACGCTGCGCGGAGGAACTCAAGTTCCGTTTAGTCCTCCCTTTAGTTATATAGAAAAAGTTTACTTGCCGATCGTCAGTCGCATGGGTTTGCAGGCTTCGGTAAAGCTGAATGCTTGGGGTTGGTATCCCCAAGGCGGGGGAGAGGTAGAATTGCGTCTTGCCGGCAATCACACTTTAAGTGGAATTGATTTACTCGAACGAGGTGCTTTGCGACAGGTGCGAGGTGTGGCGGTGGTAACGCAACTTCCCTCCCACATTCCCGACAGAATGGCACATCGAGCTGAGAATATTCTGCACGAAGCTAACCTCAAAGCTAATATTACACCTCTAAGAGCGCGAGGTATTGCAGCAGGAGCGGGTATTGTTCTCATAGCTGAATACCAAAATAGTTTGGCTGGCTTTAGCGCTGTGGGGCGTCAAGGTTTGCCTGCTGAAAAAGTAGCTCAAATGGCTTGTGAGGAATTATTGGATTTTCATGAAAAAGTCGCACCTGTTGATGTTCACTTAGCGGATCAGTTGTTGTTACCAGCGGCTTTGGCTTCCTCAGCCAGTCAATATCGCGTAGCGGAAATTAGCACTCACTTAACAACAAATGCTTGGGTAATTCAGCAGTTTGGCTTGGCAGAAATAATCATAAATGAAAGTGAAAAAATTGTGGCGATCGCTCCTCCTATAAACTAGCAATCAATCAATTAATTCACCCACACATAAAGCCAAAATAGTATTTATAAACGCTTTTAACTCAGGGCATACTGCCGCCGCAACTCCTAAATCTTTTCCTTCTAAAATACGCTTTGCGTCGCGAGGCTTCACATAGCTATCTCGACATTTCCCGTTTTCAAATATTTCCTGAATGTGCTTGGCTGGCGGCTTATCATGATTAACCTTTTCAGGTTGATTCCCAGGAACAGATTTATTATGTTTAGCTAATTCCTGTATTGTTGACCAAAAAGGTAAAAGCCAAGCTTCAAAATCATATTGTGCCGCATGGGGAAAAAATTTTGGGTTATCTCCTACCCAAGCAGCCATTTTTGCTTTAGCATCTGCCGCATCTATAAAGTCATTAGTACCTGTATAAACATCTGTTAGTGCAATCACAGCATCATAAGCTTCTTTACCAGTGAGAAGATTCTCAACCACACGCTTGAGCTTATCTTTTTTGGGAATACGACCATCATAAGTTATAGGTTTAAGTTTGGGCACCGGAAACCTTTAACACTGATGCTTTCAAACGAATTCATATTATTTTTTTCATCTTGTCTTTTGGCTGGTAATCGCTGCTAAAATTGCGATCGCAGGCTAGGATGATCGGTAATTTTCCCTTTTTTCTATGATAACTCAAAAGGCAACCAAATCGATGATTTATGGATGCGGCGTGCGATCGCTTGCATTGGTGCTATGGTGTTTTTTATTATGAAGGTAAGTTATTTGTTGCCGATCCTGCTAATTCTCGCTTATTAGGTTGGAAATATTTGGCAGATTTGCGCCTGCTTCACGGTACGGATGCGAATGTTTTAATCGGACAACTTGATTTTCAAAGCAAGGGAGAAAATCGAGTTTATGGTTTACCAATGCGAGATAGTTTGTGTTGGTGTTATGGGGTGCAAGTTTGTGGCGATAAAGTTGCGATCGCTGATTCGGGAAACAACCGAATTTTGCTATGGGATTTGGAATAACTTTCCATCCATACCACGAAAACGTCGCGATGGGAAGTATTGTAAGCTACCTTCCCTATCTTACCACGAAATTTCCGATCGAAAATAGTTGCTAAGAAAGTTTGAAATTTTGGTCACTCTGACTTGCGATCGCTTAAATATAAGGTAGGAGAACAGGAAAATAAATTTTTCTCTAACTCCCAACAGATTTAACCATCTGTAGACCCCGCCTTAAAGCTGAGTCTACATCTGTGTACCCTGCGGGAAGGCTACGCCTACATCTGTGGATATCTGTGGTTAAAAATCCCCAATTCGGAAATATCCTAAATTAGATCTTGCACGCCTGGTCAGAAACCGGGTTTCTCAAGCCATATCTGATGTAACCTATTTCCTTCTAAAAATAAGATTCTAACTTCTAACACAATGATAACCAATATTAACAACCCAAATTTAAATATAGCTGAAGAGATTCGAGTACGCGGTATAGTCCAAGGAGTAGGTTTTCGTCCTACAGTGTATCGCCTTGCTAAACTTTGCAGTTTGCGCGGCGAAGTTTGGAATGATGGCGAAGGTGTACTAATCCGAATTGTGGGAACTGCTGAAGCTGTAGAAACTTTTATCGATAAACTACAGAAAGAATGTCCGCCTTTAGCTAAAATAGAAGCGATCGCACGTTCTCCCCTTTCTCATCCACCAACTTACACCGATTTTACCATTACTCAAAGTATCAGCAATCAAATTAAAACCAGCATTACTCCCGATGCAGCAACTTGTCCTGAATGTAAAGCGGAAATATTCGATCCTTTTAGCCGTTGGTATCGCTATCCTTTCACTAATTGTACTCACTGCGGCCCTCGTTTAAGCATCGTTCGCGCTATTCCCTACGATCGCCGTAACACTAGCATGGCTAATTTTACTATGTGTTCGGATTGCGCGAAAGAATATGCAGATGTAACAAATCGCCGCTTTCACGCCCAACCTGTCGCCTGTCATATTTGTGGCCCAAAAGCTTGGTTAAAACGAGCAGATGGTAAACCCATTGTATCAGATATGTTCTCGATGTTAGATGATGTGGATGCAGTTTGCACCCTGTTACAACGAGGAGAAATTGTGGCGATTAAAGGTATTGGTGGAATTCATCTCGCTTGTGATGCTACCAACAAAATGGCAGTGCAAAAACTCAGAGAACGCAAACATCGCTATCACAAACCATTTGCTTTGATGGCGAAGAATTTAGAAATAATTGAAAAATATTGTTTTATTAATGAGTTAGAGAAAGAACTGTTACAAAGTGCGGCTGCTCCGATCGTACTATTACAATTAAAAGATAAAACGGAAGAAACTACCAAACCTATTGCTGCTTCGGTTGCGCCTAATATTAAATCTCTCGGTTTCATGTTACCTTATACGCCGCTACACCATCTGATTTTGCGGCGCATGGAACGTCCGATCGTTCTCACCAGCGGCAACATTTCCGATGAACCACAATGTATTAATAATGAAGTAGCAAAAGACAAGTTGAGTCAAATTGCTGATTATTTTTTACTGCATAACCGAGAAATTATCAATCGGGTTGATGATTCGGTGGTGAAAGTAGTAGGAAATCGGCTGCAAGTGCTACGTCGCGCTCGCGGTTATGCGCCTGCGCCAATCCGCCTGCCATCGGGATTTGAAGAAGCTCCTCCTATTTTAGCAATGGGTAGTGAATTAAAAAATACTTTTTGTTTGTTGCGGGAGGGAGAGGCAATTTTATCGCAACATTTGGGAGATTTAGAGAATGCAGCGGCTCTGACGGCTTATCGCGAAACATTGGAACTTTATTTGCATTTGTTTGAACATAAACCAGAAGCGATCGCACTCGATCTCCATCCCGAATATCTCTCTACCAAATTGGGTAAAGAATTGGGAGTCGATCGAATTTATTCCATTCAACATCATCACGCTCACATTGCAGCTTGTATGGCCGAAAATGGGATAAATTTAGAAAATAAACCGATTTTGGGAATTGCTTTAGATGGGTTAGGTTACGGTGAAGATGGCACGCTTTGGGGTGGGGAATTTCTCTTAGCCGACTATCGCAGTTATCAAAGATTGGCAAATTTCAAACCTGTTGCTATGCTAGGAGGAGAACAGGCAATTTATCAACCTTGGCGAAATACTTATGCTCACTTGATGGCTGGATTTAATTGGGATGAATTGGCGGTAAAATATAGAGAGTTGGAAATTGTGAAATTTTTAGATCGACAACCGCGATCGCTCTTAAATCAAATGTTAGCAAAACGGATTAATTCCCCTTTAGCTTCTTCCGCCGGACGCTTGTTTGATGCGGTAGCGGCTGCTTTAGGAATTTGTCGAGATTCAGCTAGTTATGAAGGACAAGGAGCAATCGAATTAGAAGCTTTAGTTGATAATATTGATGAGGAAACAGCATATCCTTTTGAAATTATCTCTGCACCGATTTTCTATTTAGAACCCCGTCCGATGTGGCAAGCATTATTAACAGATTTACAAACAGGGGTTTCCCAGAATGCGATCGCGACGAGATTTCATCTTGGACTAGCAAAAGCGATCGCATCTATGGTAGTTAGGTTGCGGGAAACTCACTCTTTTACTCAAGTTGCTTTAACAGGAGGAGTCTTTCAAAATCAGGTATTATTAGAACAAGTTAGCAAGCAACTAAATGTGATGAGTTTAACAGTTTTAACACATAGTTTAGTGCCAGCTAATGATGGTGGATTGTCATTAGGACAAGTTGCGATCGCAGCCGCAAAATCAATTCAAAAAGGTATAAAATGAAAAGTAAGCCATGTTTTTATTTGAAATGACTAACCTTCCACATCCAATTCAATATCAAGGTAGTAAAAGGAATCTTGCTCCAGATATTCTCAAGTTTCTACCCGATCGTGTAGAAAATTTAGTAGAGCCATTTGCAGGAACGGCAGCAGTTAGTATTGCGGCGGCTTCTAAATCTATTTTTCAACGTTTTTGGCTTAACGATCTGAACCAACCACTAATCGAATTACTGGAATTAATTATAGAAAGGCCAAACGAAATAGCCGATGCCTATACAGAGATCTGGAACGAACAGCATTATGATTCCATAAATCACTATTTTCAAGTCAGAAACAAGTTCAATGAAACCAACGATCCAACACTTTTTTTGTATTTATTAACTCGATGTGTAAAAGGATCTGTCCGTTATAACTCAGCAGGTTTATTCAATCAAAGTCCTGACAAAAGACGAAAGGGAACTCGACCCGAAAAAATGAGAAAAAATATAGAGGGAGTTTCTCAACTCCTAAAGGGCAAATGTAAATTTACTTACCTGGATTATAGAGAGGTTTTAGCAGAAGTAAAAACTCATGAGTTTGTTTATCTAGATCCTCCTTATCAGGGAGTGTGTGAAAATAAAGATTCCAGATATTTGGCTGGAATAAATTTTGATGATTTTGTTCTAGCCATTGAAGAAATGATGCGAAAAAAAGTAGCTTTTGCAATTAGCTATGATGGCAAGCGAGGGAATAAAATATTTGGTAATTCATTACCAGCAGAACTAGGTCTTAAAAAGATTGAAATAGAAGTAGGGCGCTCTTCGCAAGCAACCCTACTCGGTAGAAAGGAAATCACAGTGGAGTCTTTGTACTTATCTCCCAATTTGCTAAATGGGCAAATTTTCAGCTTAAATAGCTATATTAAAAGAGCGCCTAAACAACTTACCATTCTGGAAAAGCATGGATAGTTCTCAACAGCTACCGGATGATTTCATCCAACTTTGTCAGTCGGTGACTGCCAAAAGACCTAAAGCTGTGATTGACCATATTTTGCAGTATGGTTTTGTTACAACAGAAGAACTGAAGGAAAGGTATGGTTACAATCATCCTCCAAGAGCAGCTAGAGATGTGCGAGAAAATGGCATCCCGCTAGAAACTTTCCGAGTAACAGGGAGCGATGGAAGAAAAATAGCTGCCTACAGGTTTGGAGATGTTAACAAAGCAAGATTTTCTCGCTTGTCTGGTAGAACAGGATTATCGAAACAGATTAAAGATGAGTTGATCGAAAGATATGGTTGTAAGTGCTTTATCTACTTGGAGGGAGTGCATGAGCGTGAATTACAGATCGATCACCGTGTTCCTTTTGAAATTGACGGAGAACCAGATCTAAATCCTGAAAACTTCATGCTACTTTGTGGTTCTGCTAATCGTGCTAAATCTTGGTCTTGTGAGCATTGTGAAAATTGGAACAGTATAAAAGACAAATCCATTTGCTTGTCATGTTACTGGGCGTATCCAGAAAATTATACACATATTGCAATGCGGCAGATTAGAAGGATAGATATTATATGGCAAGGAGAAGATGTGGAGATTTATGAAAGATTAAAACAACAGGCTGTGAGCTTGGAAAAAGACATTCCTAAGCTAATCAAGGAAATAATTGAACGAGAAATCAGACAAAATGACGACAGCTAACAAATTTTATAAACTTGGATAAAAAATAACGCTGCTAGTAATCTTTTCAGATAGTATCGAGTATAATAATCGATTTAAAACTCACAAGAGGTAAAGCAAAATGTGTTTAGGAATCCCCGGTCAAATCGTCGAAATCACAGACATCAAAAACAAACTCGCCACCGTTGATATTAGCGGCGTAAAACGTCAAGTTAATATCGCGTGCATCGTCGATGATACCCATCCCGTCGAATCTTGTCTAGGAGATTGGGTATTAGTCCACGTCGGTTTCGCTATGCAACGAATAGACCCAGACGAAGCAGCCGAAACCCTAAAATTACTCGAAGAACTAGCAGAAATTCAAGAATCATTAGCCATAAGCAACTAAAGTTTTAATACCAACCATAAAGCTACCTGTACATCTGCGTTTATCTGCGTTTATCTGCCTTCATCTGCGGTAAAAAAATACCATGAAATACATCAACGAATTTCGCGATCCCCAAAAAGCCAAAAAATTAATCGAACAAATTCGCCAAATAAGCCAACAAATTGCCACCGAAAACCCCATTAAAATCATGGAAGTTTGCGGCGGACACACCCATGCAATTTTTAAATATGGGTTAGAAGATTTGTTACCAAAAACGATCGAACTCGTTCATGGCCCTGGTTGTCCAGTCTGTATAATGCCAAGAGGTAGGCTAGATGATGCGATCGCACTAGCACAACAACCCAATGTCATTTTTACAACCTTTGGCGATGCAATGCGAGTTCCCGGTTCCAAATATAGCTTGCTGCAAGCGAAAGCGAATGGTGCAGATATTCGCATGGTTTATTCGCCTTTAGATGCGCTGCAAATCGCCAAACAAAATCCCGATAAACAAGTGGTGTTTTTTGCGATCGGCTTTGAAACCACCGCACCCAGCACTGCTTTAACTGTACTGCAAGCAGAAGTCGATCGAGTAGAAAACTTCAGCCTATTTTGCAATCACGTTTTAGTTGTACCAGCATTAGAAGCGTTATTAGCTAACCCCGACTTGCAATTAAATGGATTTGTTGGCCCAGGTCATGTTAGCACCGTAATTGGTACAGAACCTTATCGAATTATTGCCGAAAGATATCACAAACCTGTCGTCGTTTCTGGGTTTGAACCTTTAGATATTTTGCAATCAATTTGGATGGTGGTTAAACAATTAGCAGAAAAACGTTGTGAGGTAGAAAATCAATATAGTCGCTTGGTGAATTCACAGGGTAATGCTGTTGCTTTGGATGCGATGCAACGGGTATTTGAGGTAAGAGAAATGTTTGAGTGGCGCGGATTGGGTGATATTCCTCTCTCTGGGTTGAAAATGCGTTCGGAATATGCGCGTTTTGATGCAGAGGCGAAATTTACTTTTCCCGGTAAGCAAGTTGCAGACCACAAAGCTTGTCAGTGTGGGGAGATTTTAAAAGGTGTGATGAAACCTTGGCAATGTAAGGTTTTTGGGACTGCTTGTACGCCCGAACATCCGATCGGTGCTTGTATGGTTTCTTCGGAAGGGGCTTGTGCTGCTTATTATAAATATGGGCGTTTATCGATAAAGCGGGAAGAGGTGAAGGTTAATTAGATTTGGATTTTTTTACCGCAGATGAAGACAGATGAACGCAGATGTTGGCGCAGTCTTTTGGTGGGGAGAATTTGGATTTTTTTATGGATATTTATGGTTTGAAAATGAGACAAGGTAAGAAGCAATTTCGGGAACGCACTGTTACTTTAGCGCATGGTAGTGGTGGTAGTGCGATGCGCGATTTGATTGATGATGTTTTTGTGGGTAGTTTTGATAATGCTACTTTGTCGCTGTTGGAGGATCAGGCGCGAATTGATTTAGGGAGTTTAATGTTGTTGGGCGATCGCCTCGCGTTTACTACCGATTCTTATGTGGTTACTCCTTTGTTTTTCCCTGGTGGTGATATCGGAAGTTTGGCAGTTAATGGTACTGTTAATGACTTATGTGTTAGCGGGGCAAAACCGCTTTTTCTCAGTTGTGGCGTGATTTTGGAGGAAGGTTTAGAAATTGATATTCTTCGTCGAGTTGTTGATAGCATGAAATCGGCTGCTTTGGCGGCGGGCGTGCAAATCGTGACGGGAGATACGAAGGTTGTTCCTCGCGGTTCTGCTGATAAATTGTTTATCAATACTACTGGTATTGGTGTGATTAAAACGGGGGTTTCTCCCGCTGCGATCGCAATTCAACCAGGCGATATTATTTTAGTTAATGGTTTTTTGGGGGATCACGGTGCTGCTATTTTGGTGGCGAGGGGAGAATTATCTTTGGATACTGATATTCAAAGCGATTGTCAACCTTTAAATGGGTTAGTTGATGCGATCGTTTCCGTCTGTCCAAATGTGCGGGCGATGCGCGATGCTACTCGCGGCGGATTGGCTACAGTATTGAATGAGTTTGCTCAAAGTGCTAATGTGGGAATTCGTTTACATGAGTCAGCTATTCCCGTAAAAAAAGAAGTAGTTGGAATGTGTGAATTGTTGGGATTCGATCCGCTTTATTTGGCAAATGAAGGTAAGCTAGTAGTGGTAGTTCCGCCTGATTCAGCAGATGAGGTTTTGGCGGCGATGCGATCGCATTCCGCTGGCAAAGATTCTCGGATCGTTGGCGAAGTTATGGCGAATCCTGCTGGGGTGGTATTGCTGAAAACTGATTTTGGTACAGAACGAATCGTTGATATGTTAGTAGGCGAACAACTGCCGAGGATTTGTTGAATGCACGAATTAGGAATTACCCGAAATATTGTAGCGATCGCCACAGAACACGCCAATGGTTCTAGGGTAAAACGAGTATCTCTAGAAATCGGCAAACTAACCGCAGTTTTACCTGATTCTATCCGCTTTTGTTTCGATATTTGTTGTCAGGAAACATTGCTAGAAGGGGCAAAATTAGAAATTATTGAAATTTCCGGTTTAGCCCTTTGTCGTCAATGCCAAACAGAGGTTACTTTAGAAATGCCATTCGGTATTTGTCACTCTTGCGGAAGTAGCGATTTAGAAATTTTTCAAGGTGAAGAACTTAAAATTAAAGAATTGGAGTTAGAAGAATTATGTGTGTAACTTGCGGCTGTTCTGATGATGCTAATGTAACTGTTACTAATCCCCAAACAGGAGAACACACCCATGTTTTAGCTGACGGTACGGTTGTTTCCCATTCCCATCACCACGAACATTCTCACGAACATTCTGGCGCAAATGAAAATGCTCAATTGCACGCTAAAATGCACGGTACAACAGTTACTTTAGAACAAAATATTTTAGCTAAGAACGATTTGTTGGCTGCCCAAAATCGGGGTTGGTTTAAAGGTCGAAATATCTTAGCGCTTAACTTAGTTAGTTCTCCGGGTTCGGGAAAAACAACGTTGTTGGCGAGAACGATTCAAGATTTAAAAGACAAAGTTGTAATTAGTGTAATTGAAGGCGATCAAGCAACTACTAATGATGCCGATCGCATTAAAGCTACAGGTTGCCCTGTCATCCAAATTAATACGGGTACGGGTTGCCATCTGGATGCAAATATGGTAGAACGAGGATTGCAAGAACTCAATCCTCCTCTCAATTCAATTGTGATGATTGAAAATGTGGGAAATTTAGTTTGTCCGGCTTTATTTGATTTAGGAGAAACTGCCAAAGTTGCGATTTTGTCAGTCACAGAGGGAGAGGATAAACCAATTAAATATCCTTATATGTTTCGTGCTAGTCAGGTGATGATTATCAATAAAATCGATTTATTACCTTACGTACAGTTTAATGTCGATCGCTGTATTGAATATGCGCGTCAAGTTAATCCACACTTGCAAGTATTTCAAGTATCTGCCACAACCGGAACGGGGTTAGATGCTTGGTATCGTTGGTTAGGTGTTTAGATCGTCTTATACCCAAATATTGAAGATCTCCAAAAATTCTGATGGGGTAGGTATCCTGCTTGCCGAGAGAGATTCTTTTCTGAAGATGTCTATTGTAGAGACGTTTCATGAAACGTCTCTACAACCGATGGCGATAAAGAGGATAATCCAATACTGCACGGGTTTTGGAATTGTAGGTTGGGTTGACGCTAGAGCGCCAGTCCAGTAGAATAAATTGACAAAAAAAACGAAATATATATTGTGTAGGGGCGAAGCATTTGGGCGACAATTCATAACTCAAATTCAAGATCTTTCTGTCCAAATGCTTCGCCCTGCCAAGGTCTCTATCG
>NZ_JBHFNU010000043.1:0-72602 GCF_041929145.1 Aerosakkonema sp. BLCC-F183
TGGGTGTAAAATGAAGGTATTAAATTCATTTTTTTCATTAGTTAGGTCTACTTGAGAATAGCAGACCTATTTTTTTTTGACAACAATCGGTCAACCCCGCACGCAGTAAGGGGTTGACCGATTGTTGTCTCCCCCCCAGGGAAATAGCCCAACAAATAGCGGTAATTTTATATGAAATACACCTTAATCGAGTAATTCATAAAGATATTAAAGCAGCGAATATATTAATCAACACAAACACTAAAGAAGTAAAAATAATTGATTTTGGCATTGCTTCATTATTACCAAAAGAAACTCAAGAAATCAAAAATCCCAATAGTTTGGAAGGAACATTAGCCTATTTAGCACCAGAACAAACTGGACGCATGAATCGCGGCATTGATTATCGCGCTGATTTCTATGCTTTGGGTGTAACTCTATTTGAATTATTAACCGGAAAATTACCTTTTGATTCCCAAGATCCAATGGAATTGTTGCATTGTCATCTTGCTCAACAACCGCCAAATATTCACAGTATTAACCCTCAAGTCCCAGCGGTAGTAGCAGCAATTGTAACTAAATTGATGGCGAAGAATGCAGAAGATCGCTATCAGAGCGCTTTGGGATTGAAGTATGACTTGGAAATTTGTTTAAATCAGTTAAAATTAACAGGTAAAATCGTCAATTTTCCCATCGCACAAAGGGATACATCAGACCGATTTATCATTCCTGAAAAACTTTATGGAAGAGAAAAAGAAGTAAATACACTTTTGGAAGCGTTTGTGCGCGTAGCGAGTCCGAAAGACGATCGCGTTGCGAATGGCACAGCCGAAATGATGTTAGTAGCGGGATTTTCAGGCATTGGCAAAACCGCCCTTGTCCATGAAGTCCACAAACCAATTACTAGCCAAAAAGGGTATTTCATCAAAGGCAAATTTGACCAATTTAATCGCAACATACCCTTCTCTGCATTTGTGCAAGCTTTACGGTATTTAATGGGGCAATTATTGTCAGAATCGGACGCGCAATTGGCTGCTTGGCGAACTAAGCTTTTAGAAGCGGTGGGAGAGAATGGCCAGGTTTTGATTGAGGTAATTCCCGAACTAGAAATAATTATTGGTAAACAATCGCCAGCGCAAGAATTATCGGGAACAGCGGCACAGAATAGGTTTAATTTGCTATTTCAAAAATTTATTCAAGTTTTTACAGCAAAAGAACATCCGTTAGTAATGTTTTTGGATGACTTACAGTGGGCAGATTTGGCTTCCTTACAGTTGATAAAATTGCTAATGGAGGATAAGAGTTATTTACTTTTGTTGGGAGCCTATCGAGACAATGAAGTTTCACCTGTTCACCCATTTATATTGACAGTCGAGGAACTCAAAAAAGCAGGTAAAACCGTCAACAAAATTACCCTCACCCCCCTAGCTTTTGAAGATACGAATCAGTTGGTTGCCGATAGTTTGCTTTGCTCAACTGAGCCTTCGCGCCCCCTGAGTGAATTAATCGATCGCAAAACCAAAGGCAATCCCTTTTTCACTACGCAGTTTCTCAAGGCGTTATACGAAGATGGGCAAATTAAGTTTAATCGGGAGCAAGGCTATTGGGAATGCGATATCGCCCAAATCAATGCGCTATCGCTTACCGATGATGTGGTCGAATTTATGGCACAGCAGTTACAGAAATTGCCGAACGAAACCCAACAAATACTTAAGTTAGCTGCTTGTATTGGCAACCAGTTTGATTTAAATACACTATCAATTGTGTCAGAAAAATCAGTAGCAGATGCAGCGATGGCTTTGTGGAAAGCCTTGCAGGAAGGAATGATTTTGCCGCAAAGTGAAGTGTATAAATTTTATGTAAGTCATGATGAGACAGATGCAAAGGTTGGCCATATTGAAAATGTTGCTTATCGTTTTTTGCACGATCGAGTTCAACAAGCCGCCTATTCTCTAATTGAACCAGCACAAAAGCAAACCACCCATCTTGAAATCGGTACTTTGCTTTTAGCAAATTTATCATTTACACAAAGAGAAGAACGCATTTTTGAAATAGTCAATCATTTAAATATTAGCAGTACATTAATTACCGAAACAACTCGCAAAGAAGAACTAGCAAAGCTGAATCTGTTGGCAGGGACTAAAGCGAAAGCTTCCACAGCATACTCTGGCGCTTTGACATACATTAAGGCAGGGATGGAACTTTTACCTCCTAATTGCTGGGAACGCTATTACGAACTTACCTTTGCGTTATTTAAAGAACGAGCCGAAGTTGAGTATTTGAAAGGGAACTTTGAACAAGCAGAAATTTGGCTTCAACAAACAGTTGAAAATGCCAAAACACCATTGGAAAAAGCCGAAGTTTACAATATTTCCATCGTACAATATACCCTGCAAGCCAAGTACCCAGAAGCAATACAGGCTGGTCGCCAAGCGCTGGCTTTAATTGATATAGATTTACCCGAAAAAAATCTCGATCGAGTCCGAGATGCAGAACTCGCGCTGGCTGAAGAAACATTAAAAAATCGCTCATTTTCTGAGTTAGTTGATTTGCCAATTATGGCAGAACCAGAGAAAAAGATGGCAATTAAGCTATTAATTAGTATGGGGCCTCCCACCTATCGTTCTCACCAAAGATTGTGGTCTGTAATTTGTGCTAAAGCCATCAATTTATGCTTGCAATATGGAAATACACCGGAAATTGGATATATTTACCCGGCTTTTGGTGGTTTACGAGGATATGCTTTCGATAATTATCAAGGGACAGACGAGTTACTGGATGTCACTCTCAAGTTAATGCAAGGGTTTAACAATAAATCAGCCGAGAGTGTTGGTTACCTAATGATTGGTAGTTCTTTGAGACATTGGTCACATCCGTTAAAAGTGGCTAGTGAAGATTATCTTTGCTCTTATCAAGTGGGTTTAGAGTCTAGTAATTTGCAATATGCAGCTTATGCGTTTGGGCATAATATGTATTGCCGCTTCTATCAAAGTGTTCGGCTGCAAGAACTTTGCGATGAAATAGCAACATCATTAGCCTTCAGTCAGAAATATAAAAATCAGTGGGCGATCGATCTTTTTATAGGCGGTCAGAGGATCGTTTCTGAATTGATGGGGACAAGTGTTGAGTGGAATGAATCGGAATATCTGGAACAGTGCCGCCAGCATAAAAACTGGCAAGTAATTTGTATTTACAATATTCTCAAAAGTCAGGTTCTTTTCTTTTATGGGCGGCTGGAGGAAGCATTCCACTACGGTGAACAAGCCGAACGAGAAATTATCAATGTTGCACCTCAAGGATTGCTGCCATACGCTCATCATTGCTTTATTTATGCCTTGCTGCTTTTGGCACGATATCCAGAGATATCTGAAAAGCAAAGATTAGAGTATTGGCATAAAATTTCTAATTTTCAGAAAAAATTGGAAATTTGGTCGCAAAATAGCCCAACTAATTTTCTGCATCTCTGTGATTTAGTTAAGGCTGAAATGGCTCGAATTTCTGGTAATTTTTTAGAGGCGATAACCAATTACGATCGCGCCATATCTGGAGCCAAAGCTAACGAATACATCCAAGAAGAAGCCCTCGCCAACGAGCTCGCTGCTAAATTCTACCTGGCTTGGAGTAAAGAGAAAGTCGCCGCAGGCTATATGCAAGAAGCCTACTACTGTTATGCCAGGTGGGGAGCAAAAGCCAAAACTGATGACTTGGAAAAACGCTATCCCGAACTACTTCAACCCATCCTTCAGCAACAGAAACACCACCTAAATCCGCTAGCAACCTTAGCAAAAGTCAGCGGTATTTCACTACATACGGTAACTAGCTCATATAATAGTGGCAGCACGAGTATTTCTGATGCTTTGGATTTTACCTCGGTTCTCAAAGCTGCTCAAGCTATCTCCAGCAGTATTAAACTTGATGAATTACTCAAACAACTAACTCAAATTATCTTGCAAAACTCTGGTGCAGATCGATGTATCTTGCTGTTTCCTACTGAAAATCAATGGCAAGTGAGAGCTATTACCACACCCGACACTACAGAATTACGCTCGGAATCGATAGATAATTATCCTCATCTACCTATTGCCCTAATTCAGTATGTCAAAAACACGCGAAAAATGGTTGTTATTGATGAATTGAAAACAGATTTCCCATTAATTGATAATTATCTGTTGCAACATCAGCCAAAAAGCGCTTTGTGTTTGCCTGTCCTCAACCAAGGAGATTTGGTAGGAATTTTGTACTTGCAGAATCAAGCAACGACAGGAGTATTTACGAGCGATCGCATCCTCGTCCTTAACTTTCTCTGTACTCAAGCTGCAATTTCTTTACAAAATGCTCAACTCTATCAACAAGCCCAACAAGCTTTGACTGACCTCAAACAAGCTCAATTACAAATCGTACAAAGTGAAAAAATGTCAGCTTTGGGCAATTTAGTAGCTGGGGTAGCGCACGAAATTAACAACCCAGTTGGGTTTATTTCTGGTAATTTAACAGAAGCTAAAACCTGTTTAGAGGATTTAATCGAACACTTCAATTTGTATCGCGAGAACTTTGCTCCTACTCCAGAAATAAAAGACCATGCAGAACAGATAGATTTAGAGTATGTTTTGTCAGATTTACCGAAAATGCTTAGTTCTATGCAGCTAGGCTGCGATCGCATTAAAAATATTAGTACCAGTCTCCGCACTTTCTCTCGCGCTGACAAAGACTATCAAGTATATTTTAATATTCACGAAGGGATTGATAGTACAATTATGATTCTCAAACATCGGCTGAAAGGAAATGATAAAAGACCCCAAATTCAAATTATAAAAGAATATGATGAAATTCCAATAATTGAAGGTTTTCCTGGGCAATTAAACCAGGTATTTATGAATATTTTGGCAAATGCTATCGATATGTTTGATGACATGGGAGAAAACTATTCGTTTGAATATTTCACAAACAATCCCCAACGAATTAGAATTAAAACGGAAGTACTAAAAAAGTCAAACCAAGTTGTTATTAATATTAAAGATAATGGTTTGGGAATGGAAGAACACGTTAAACAGCGAATATTTGAACATTTATTTACTACTAAAGCAGTGGGTAAAGGCACTGGTTTGGGATTGACGATCGCCCGTCAAATTGTTGAAGAAAAACATGGGGGCTCTATCCACTGTTCTTCTAGGCCCGGAGAGGGTACTGAATTTATAATTCAGCTTCCAATTACAAAGTAAGTTGGCTATTGCGATTAACAAGCACAGCAAAGCTAATACTTAAGCCACCTTTTGTCGGATATCACTTCCGATATTTTGATGAGGAAGCTTATCAAAAATTGAACTAAGCTTCCTCATCGTAGGGGTAACTATATTGAGGATGAAGAGCATTAAATTAAGGTGCGATCGCGTGAAACTCAACTGGTTTTCACTACAGCCTGTAGTACTTGTGCGGTATCGTTCAATTGATCGAAAGCCTGATTGGTCTTTTGGAGAGATGCCACGATTTGTTGAGAAGATTCGCTTAAATCAGAGATAGCGAGACTGATTTGAGTAGCACCTTCATATTGTCCCTCCATTCTTTGGCTAACTGTCTCGAATTGGGGTGTGAGACTTTGCATTTGTTCGATCGCTATGGCAATTTGTCCGCCAACGCGACTTACTTGTTCCACATAGTTTCTCACTTGTTGGCTGAACTTATTCATTTCCATCACCCCACTACCAACAGAGTTTTGAATATCTTTGACCATCTCTTCAATTTCTTGGGAAGCAATAGTAGCGCTATTAGCCAACTGACGCACTTCTCTAGCAACTACTGCAAAACCTGCCCCGTATTCTCCCGCTTTCTCCGCTTCAATGGCGGCGTTGAGCGATAATAAATTGGTGCGATCGGCTACTTTGCTGATGCTATTAACTACTCTATTGATATTAGTGACTTTTTCATTTATCGATCCGAGTTTGGCAGAGATAAACTTAGTCGCAGTAGCCAACTGAGTCATTGTTGTCGCCATTTCCATTAAGCTGGCTTGACTGTTAGTGGCGGCTAAAGCAGTGGCTTGGGCTTTTTGGGTAATTGTTTCCACCGTTTTGACTAATTGTCCAGAAGTAGCGGCAATTTGCGCTGCGGTTGCTTTTACTTCGTCAGTCGAAGCTGCTTGCTGTGCGACACTCGCTTCTAACTGCTTACCTGCTGAGGCGATTTGACTGGAGGTAATCGTAATTTTTTGGCCAACTCCATCAGCCTGAAAAATGATGCCGTTGAGTTTTTCAAAGGAGTCTTTTAATTGTGTTGCCATTTGGTTAAAGGATTTTGCCAGTTGTCCCACTTCATCAGTGCGATCGATATCAACCCTTTTATCCCATTCTCCTTTAGCAAGATTTTTCGCTGCTGAATTTAGTTGCACAAGCGGTTGCGTTACCCAAAGGCTAGTTAGATAACTAATAATAATTGCCACTACCAAAGCAGCAATACTTAGCATAATTGTGGTACGTGTATTGGCATTAATTTCTGCCATGAAATCGGATTCGGGAATCACCACCACAATCAGCCAATTTAAACCCAATCGATCTTGCCAGGGAATTACTTGCACGAATTGTCTTTCTCGATTGAATTGAAAGTCAATTCGCTCACTCTTAGCAATTTTACTTAAGTTACCAAATTTATCGATTAAATTTTGGGCTGTGGCGCGAATCAGAGGGTCTTTAATGTCAAGTACTTTGAGGCGTTTGGCTTCATCTCCCTCTATCCGAAAAGGTTTTTCATCACTGGAAGTACTCACGACCAAACCGTCACGTTCCAATATGAAAACTTTGCCAGTTGGACTGACTTTTAAATTTTTTAAGAAGGTATTAAGTTGAGAAAGGATCAAGTCAACTCCGATCGCGCCTAGCAGTTTGCGAGTTCGATCGTAAACTGGATAACTAGAGGAAATTGACATAATTTCCGGTCGATCGTCCCAGTTGTAGATCGCACTCCACACTGGTTTACCAGCTTTCACCGGCGCGTCGTACCAATCTTCTTTACGGAAATCATAGTCTTCTGCTCCGATGACACGAATCGGTTTTCCTTGATTATCCAGCGCATATCGTTTATACCGACCATTGTCAGAAAGTCGCATCAATTCCATATACAAACTACCATCATTGTCTCGACCGATACCGATAAATTCACCTTTGACGCTGCCAAAGTTGACGTAACCCACATCTTTAAATATTTGCATTTGCTTGTAAAAATAACGACCCAACAGTTCGAGGTCTTCTAAATTTAAGTTTCCTAACTCATAAGCAGCTAGGTTCATTTGGTTTATTTCATGGGGAGTAGCTAAAAGAGTATCCAAGTGTTGAGAAATCCGGGAAGTAGCTTGACTCTGTAACTGAGAGGCAAGATTTGCGATCGCAATTTGTCCGTTTTTATAAGAAAGGTAGCCGACTATTCCCACAATGCCAACAATCTGTAACGCAAAGGGAACAATCAAGACAGTCCGCAGCGAAATTTTGCGGAATATATTTTGAAAAAATGGCCTTTTAGTTATTGGCATAATTTGTAAAGTTATCTGTGGGTTAATAAACCGGGTTTCTTTTGCTCAAAGAGCGTGCTTGTTTGGATTGTGCAAAGAAACCCGGTTTCTGATTTCCTCACTTCTTTTTCTAAAGATCGTGCTTGCTTGGATCGTGCAAAGAAACCCGGCTTTTGATTTCCTCACTTAAAAGCTTTGCTTGCCACACTCTAGGCCATACTGACAGACATCAACTCATCTGCCATATCGAAATTCGCCGTTACATTTTGTACATCATCCAAATCTTCCAAGGCATCCATTAACTTCATTAGCGATCGCGCCTGCATCGGGTCTGTTACTTCCAGCGTATTCCCCGGTATCCAACGCACTTCTGACTCGCTGACGTTAAAACCTTTTTCCTTTAATGTTTTGCTGAGGTTTTCCAAGTTGGCGACATCGGTAAAAACTTCCGCACCTTCCCCTTCTTCCTCATCCTCAGTCAGTTCGTAGGACTCGGCTCCACCTTCCAAGGACGCCTCCAACAAGGCATCTTCATCAACAGCACCGCGTAAAATGCAAACTCCTTTTTGCTGAAACATCCAGCTAACGCAGCCAGTTTCGCCCAAATTGCCGCCGTATTTGCTCAAAGCTTCGCGTAAGTCGGCGGCGGTACGGTTGCGATTATTTGTCAGCGCTTCGATAATAATCGCCACACCGCCTGGGCCGTAACCTTCGTAGCGAATCGCTTCCCAACTGTCACCAGCGCCGAGTTTGCCAGCACCTTTGGCGATCGCTCTTTCAATATTTTCGTTGGGAATTCCAGCGGCTTTTGCTTTTTCGATCGCCGTCCGCAGTTGAAAATTTCCTTCCGGGTCTGGTATTCCCGTGCGTGCAGCCACGATCATCTGCCGCGATAATTTGGCGAAGATTTTCCCTTTGACGGCATCCACTCTCGCTTTTTGCCGCTTGATGTTCGCCCACTTACTGTGTCCAGCCATAGACGCGATTTCAAACAAATACAATTAAGTTCATCTATCCAATCTCTAGGATAGGCCGATCTTGCCCTCAAATGCTGCTTTTGTGCGATCCTCGCTCTCGGCACTATTAGCTTATTTTGCCTTTTTTGTCAAGCCTTCTCAATATCAAAAACTATGACTGTGAATTTGGGTTACGATCGCTTCGATACATTTGCCGCTAAATACGATTTCATGGCTACTTTACTGAGCAAGCAAGACTTTTTTTTGACTAACTTATCAGAACGTAAAGGTGCTGCTCTGGATATTGGCTGCGGTTCGGGTATTTTAGCTTTTGAATTGGCGAAATATTACGAGACAGTAGTGGGAATCGATATTAGTGAGGAAATGGTCGCGATCGCACGCTCCAAAAGAGCATCTGACAACATAGAATATATATGTATGGATGCCAATTGTTTAGCGTGGGATAAAAAATTCGATCTCATCGTCAGTTCTGCCACATTTCATCATCTACAAGACCTTACCTCAACTTTGCAAGCAATCAAAAATTTATTAAATCCTGCTGGCAAAATAGTTTTGCGAGATAACGTTTCTGAAGTCGAAACACCAGCTACAATTGTGTACATAGTTGGTGCAATGCAAGATTTTATTCCGGATTGCTTAAAATATGGCTTGGGCAACGCTACGAGATTATTTGAATTGAGAACATCTAAACCTTGGTTGGGTCATTTAGCGAGCGATCGCTATTTATCCGCACAGCAATTTCAAGAAATTTACAGTCGTGTTTTTCCCAATTGCTCGTTGACAAAATTGGGTTGTTTCATGGGCGTTATTTGGTCAAATATATAAAGTTTAAATCAGCATTCATTTCTGAATTACGATTTCCCGTTTCTCCCCCTGTCGGTGGCATGACAATTAATTCTCCTTTGGCATTGCGTTCAAACTTAACATCGGGATTTGACCGACAAAGCTGGTAAAATTGGTCATCGCTTAGTTTGATAACGGAGTTAAAATTGATAGTAACGGCAATCATAAAGGTTTTTCGCGATCGCATTCGTTTGCATAAAAAAATGAGATTCTAGATTTTCCACCAATCTAAAATCTAGAATCATTCGGATTAGCCTACAATCTGCCAGCACAAATAGCCGCACCGATAAGCCCAACCTGCTGGTTAAGCACTATATGCACGGGCATCTTTTCCAGTAAAGTTCGCATCCTTCCTTTATTAGTAAAAGCGTGGATAAAACTACCTTCCAGCATGAGAGGTAAATTTTTGGCAGCGATACCACCAGCAATATAAACACCGCCATAAGGTAGAAGTTTGAGAGCGAGATTACCAGCTTCTGCACCGTAAGCTTCTACAAACATTTGCATCGTTTGTTCGGAAAGGCGATCGCTCTTTGCCAAAGCAGCTTTGCTAATAGCAGCCGCTGGATCGACCGTCTTTTCACTCCGTCCGGTTTGTTGTTTCCAAATCCTCACAATTTCCTGAATTTCTGGTGATTCCTGGCAATAGTTTCTGTCTCTTAAAAATTGGTAAATCGCCACAATTCCTTGACCGGAAACCACCCTTTCCACAGAAATTCGATCGATATCGTGTTTATCCCGCAGGTATTTTAACAAATCGAATTCTAACTCTGAGCGGGGAGCAAAGTCAGCGTGCCCGCCTTCCGAACCGAAAACCTCATAGCTGTTTCCCTGCGGAACTAAAAAACCTTGTCCCAAACCGGTGCCAGCCCCAATTACCGCGATAGGGGCGTTTGGTTGGGGTTGACGATTTTGCAAAGTGTGCAAATCTGACTCAGTTAGTCCCAAAACGCCATAACCAACCGCAGCAAAGTCGTTAATTAGAACGATCGATCCAATTCCCAGTTCTTTTTCCAGACGTTTGGCGTCGAGTGCCCAAGTCAGATTGGTCAATTTTGCCGTATTGTTGACAATTGGGCCGGCGATCGCAAAACAAGCCTTTTGCGGTAAGGGCGTATAGCCCAAATGTTCTGCTGCCGCACCCAAAAATTTCTCCACTATTGGCACCAAATCTGGATAGTGGGGACTATCGTAAGTCGCCTCATCCAAGCTGTACATCGATCCCTCTGCTGGCAACTCCACCAATCGCAGAAGAGTTTTGGTGCCGCCGATATCGCCTGCCAATAACAATGTCATAGCTGTAGTGAAACCGCATTACTTTATTTAGTTTCTGTCAATGGGGAAGTATCCCCGACCCTGGTTAATGAATCGATCGTACAAGCGTTCTGCTGTTGTTGGTATCCTCGTCAGAAGTAATCTCACAACTTTAGTGGAATCGAATTACTTTCTCCGTTTGGGTCAAATGGGAAGTATCGCCATTTAATTCCATCACCCATTCTTGCTCGTAACGGACAACTTTGACCAAACAGCAAAGGGCGGCGTTGATTTCCGGTTTGGTTGTGACGCCCAGCAACCCCATTGTTGCACCCAAAACCGATGCCCCGTGTCCCACTAACAGGATATCTTCTGGAAACTCATCTGCAAGGCGTCTGGCAGTTTGGCCCGATCGTTCTAGGGCTGTTTCTCCCATTTCCGGATATTCGGCGATGACGCGAGAGGTGTAGGTGAGGTCAACTCTGGGATATTGCGCGTGCAATGCTTCCAGGGGGAGTTTTTCTGGGTGCGATCGCATCCACGCTGGATTTAACCATTCACTCAATCCTGATTCAACTTTAATCGGCAAATCTAGCGCTTCCGCAACTTGGTTAGCTGTTTGTACTGTTCGCAGAAACGGTGAGGCGAAAATATGGGCGATGTTTTCACCCTTCAAGCGTTGTCCCAGCTGCATCGCTTGGATAAAGCCATTATCCCCTTCATCGCCATCATATAGCGGCGGATCGTAGGGGCGTTCTGCGGTTAAAAACCATTCGGGGTTTACGAAGTCGAGGCGGTTCCCGTGTCGGGCGATCCAAACAGTTTGAGGCATAATCGGATTTTGGATTTTGGATTTTGGATTTTGGATAGCGAGGTAACTAACCAGAAGTTTTGCTATCCTCATCTAGCGTATCCAATAACTGACGCGGTGTTAAAATTGCTATTCCATTTACTTCTCGATATGGAATTCCTTTTTTATCCAATAATTCGCGTAATTCGGGCGTTTGCTGTTTTGGCGCTGGTGGGTTTTTTCTGATTTCATCTGTTATTGATTGGACGATCGCTTCTATTAATTCTAAGCGCTCTACCACCGATAACTTATCTGCTTCTTTGTGGATATCTTGCCAAGACATAGACATGGTTATGACTCCTTGTCAATTATTCAATACTAACTTCCAAACATAAGTTTGGTGTTTATTTACTCGGCCAAATCTTCACTAATTTCATCCAGCATCTCCAAAAACTCGCTTGGTGACAAAATCGGTAACGCAGCACCCTCAAAATCTCGACGATCGCGGGTGATAATCGCGGAAATTTTTAACCGATTGGCACAAGCAAGTTGTACAGCATCTTCAAAATCTCTCAAATTAGATGATAAGGCTTCCTCCAAGACGCGGCGGTTAACCGGGCAGATTCGCATAAGTGCAAGAATGTCAGCAATATACTGCTTGGCAATCTCAATACCTTTGATCTTTCTGGCAATGTAGAAGATATTGGTTAAAGTTGTTGCCGTTACATAGCCTTCCACATCTCTAGAGATTATTTTTTGTACTATAGCGTTAGCATCATTGAAAAATGGCTCTCGCTCTAGCATAAAATCAAGAATGATATTGGTGTCCAGCAATATCCGCATTACAGATACTTTTCCTCCAAGGATTCTTCTAACATAACCTGAATTTGGGCATCATTTAGGGGTGGTGTATCTGTTTTGAGACTGCCGCGCAATCGTTCCAATACTCCTGCTGGCACTGGTAAGCGTGGTTCGAGTTCATCTGCAAGTGATTGAACGATCGCTTCCACTAAAGCTAAGCGATCGATCGCCGATAATTTGTACGCTTGGTTCTTCAATTCTTGTAATTTCATAATGGTTTTAATTCACAATAGCTAACTAGATAGTAACATTAACTTTGGTCTTGATGTCAGGGATTTTTAAATTCTCTTAATCCATTCTGCTAAAGCTAGTTCAACTAAGAAATCAACATTTATTTTTACTAAATGAGGATATACATCTTCTTCTGTTCCTAAGTATAAACGTATGTATTGTTCAACCGTCCAATACTGATTAGCAGAATGAGAGCGCGACTCCTTTGGTTTGTAGGCAACATAGGAATATTCATCAAGATGACTAAGAAATGAATTTCTGGGAAAGGATCTACTTGAAATTATCATTCTTCCCAGTCTTTTGCAGCTATTATATTTATTTAGATTCGGCGAAATGGGTAACCACAAAATTAGGTATGGTCTGATTCGATTCCCATATGTATCTTTTTTACTAGAAATTTCGGCACATAATTTACTCTTTCCCTTCCCATAGCTAAAAGTCCCAGAATTTACTTGCTCTTGTATTCGTTTATCAAAACTCATTATTTTTATCCGCATTTGCAATAACAGTTGACTATCAGCATCAGGAAATTTAGATAAAAGGTTAAGGAGCGCTCTGGGCGGACTGGGTATATTATCAGTACTTTCTCTTTCTCGATGGGGAATCTCTACTTGTGAAAGTTTCCCATTATCTACATCTTTTAATTGTAAATGAAATTTTTCCCCATCTAGCAAAATGTCAAACTGTAAAAATTGTATATCCAGATGACAATACTTCCTATCTCTAAAGTTATCTTTATGAAAATTTGGCGCGATCGCAATTAACCCAATAGGCAGATCGTAGTCTATTTGCTCGCTGAAAGGTTTCTCCTCGCGCAAAACATCATAATAGCGAGTTAGCTGGTTAACAACATACCTATCTTCCGCATTTTTCAACTCCAGTACGACTAACTGCCTATTCTCACCCAGAGCTAGAATATCGCATCTTTGCTCGTTGATAATATATTGACGCTTCAGAGGAGTTAAGCCGAATAGGGGCGTTAAATTAGTCCAGACGAAATCTTCCAAAACATCCTCATTCTCAAATTCCCAGCCTGTACCGTTTTTCCTTAAATTAACGTAAGTTTCCATATTGCCCCTGTTTCAGAACTTTGCTAATTTTAGTATTCCCACATCAAAACTTAGTTTAACTTCATAGTACATCTCATAGAAAGCCAGTCAAACGATCCAAAAAACCGGGTTTCTTGAGGCGATCGGAACGAAAGTTTGTTGCTGTCATACAGAGAAACGCAGTTTCTGACCGCCTCAGAACAATACTTGAACGATACTCTCGCCCCAGACTTTAGAGGTATCCGTCGTAGATAGACAGGACTTACGCACGAAGAAGCCAGAAACCGGGTTTCTTCGTCGATATCTAGTTGAGAAACCCACGATTTTGCATAGAAACCCGGTTTCTTTGCGTAAGTCCTAATAGAGATACCTCTGTGCCGGTTTTCGCCAAGGCATTACACTTTTTATAATTTAATTAGCCCAGTTACTAGCAGCACTTTATCCATCGAGGAGTAATATATGCAAATCACCGACAGCGATCGCGTTACCATCCGCTGTGTTGTCGAAAGCCAACTGCAAGCGTTTCAAAACGACGACGCCGTTACAGCCTTCTCGTTTGCAAGTCCCGCAATTCAGTCAACATTCCAAGATCCCGAAAAATTTATGGAGATGGTAAGGAATCATTACCAACCAGTGTATCGTCCGCGATCGGTCGTATTTGACGATCTTGCCCTAGTCAACGGAGACTTAGCTCAAGCAGTGTTACTACTCGATCGCAACGGTGTGCCGATCAGGGCACTTTACCTGATGGAAAACCAGCCCGACGGCGGTTGGAAAATTAACGGATGCTATCTCATTCCCGTAGAAGTGAATGCCACTTAAACCCTCACACTGGCGGAAACACACGCAACATTTGATTGCCGCCTTTTTGAAATTCATAAGGCACCTGCCTGATTTCCAGCTTGTATCCCCGCATTTCCAACTTATCGATCGCAGGCTGGAGTAAAGGCGATACTTCTCCCGAAATATTCAAAATAGGAAAAATCCGCACCTCTCTAGCAACTCGACTCATTTCCAAAATCGAAGCAAGATGAAATTCCTCTGAAAGTCGATCGGAGTAAGTAAACAGAAAATGAGAACATAACGCTAAATCAAACTGATTCTTATTGAATGGCAGCACAGGCAAACCTTCTGTTAAATAGCGCCCTTCTTGAAGCCCCAGCGGAAAGTCTGCCAAAAACTGTTGCATTGCTGCCATTCGCACTTGCCCCAGTTGTTCTGGTGAAAGGATTTCCTGCCAAACATACGAGTCCGCATTTGCCTCGACACCTTTAATAAGAGTTGGGTAAGTATTCTGAATTCGCTGGGCAATTTCATCAGCACTAAACTGATAAATCGGATCGCATGAAACAACTTTGTATCCTTTACGGGTCATCTCAACGTTAAAACTAGCTGGGCCACCGCCGCAATCCAGAATTGCTTGCGGTAGTCGATCGAGCTTCAGGTCAAACATCCTGACATATTCCTGCATCGATCGCCCCCACGGAATCACTCGATCTAGCTTTAATCCCACTTGTTTTTCTGCCTTCCACTTCACAAGTACCACTCATTCTAGAACGATCGAGCGGGGGAGTGAACTGCATTCAGGCGCTTTGTGTCACTGATGAAAAAATGTATACTTTTATAAAGTTTATATGTAGATATTTATATTTTTTGTTTCCACTGTAACCACACTCATCTAAAAATAACGCAGCATCACATTTAAAAAGTAGGGTGGATATTTTCCACCCTACGGAATAGATAGAGGAAATCCAATCGTCAATTCAACTTTCAATCGAGAAAAAACTTATTCGGATTCTGGAGCGGCTTCCATAATTTCTACAGGAACGCAATGAAACTGCTTAAAGTTGGCGACAAAACTCCTCGCCAGTGCTTTCGCTTGTCGCTCGTAAGCTGCGCGATCGCACCAAGTCTTCACCGGGTCTAAAATATCGCTATCAACCCCAGGCACAGTTTCCGGAACTAAAATTTTGAAAATCGGATGGTGATGAAATCTGACTTGATTTAAATGACCGTTGAGAGCAGCCGACACCATAGCGCGAGTTTGTTTAATTTCAATGCGACTGCCAATACCGTATGGGCCACCACTCCAACCCGTATTCACCAAGTAAACATCAACATCGTGTTCGATTAGTCGATCGTACAACATCTGGGCATAAACAGTCGCCGGTAGTGGCAAAAACGGCTTACCAAAACAGGATGAAAAAGTAGTTTCCGGTTGCGTAACACCTCGTTCCGTACCTGCCAGCTTGCTCGTGTAACCGGACATGAAGTGATACATCGCCTGTCTATTGGTTAATTTCGCAATAGGTGGCAAAACTCCAAAAGCATCAGCTGTTAAGAACAGTACAGTTTTAGGATGACCGCCAACGCCAGGAATAACGCAATCGGGGATAAATTCAACTGGATAGGCGACTCTGGTATTTTCCGTTAAGCTATCATCGTTGTAATTTGGCAGTCTGTTTTCTCGATCCAAAATTACGTTTTCCAGCAAAGCGCCAAAGTGAATAGCTTCCCATATTTGCGGTTCGTTTTTCTTGGAAAGCCGAATTGTTTTCGCGTAACATCCTCCCTCAAAATTAAAGATGCCATGCTCTGACCATCCGTGTTCGTCATCTCCAATTAACCGACGTGTCGGATCGGCAGATAAAGTAGTTTTGCCAGTGCCAGAAAGTCCAAAAAATAAAGCTGTGTTGCCTTGTTCGTCCATGTTGGCAGCGCAGTGCATCGGCAAAACATTCCGTTTCGTCATTAAGTAATTCATGAACGAGAAAACGGATTTTTTAATTTCGCCAGCATAGTGAGAACCGCCAATTAAGACAATTCTTTTTACTAAATTGAGAACGATAAATGCTTCGCTGTTGATGCCATCAATATCCGGGTCTCCCTGTAAACCCGGAACCGCAATGACGGTAATGTCTGGGCGATAATATTTCAGTTCCTCTGCTGTTGGTCTCAGGAACATTTGATGGGCAAATAAATTTTGCCAAGCTAGTTCGTTAATGACTCTCACACCAAGTTGGTATTGGCTATCTGCGCCCACGTAACCCTCAAATACATACAAGTCTCTGCCTTGGATATAAGTAAGCATTCGCTTATAGAGCAGATCGAATTTCTCCACAGATAGAGGAACGTTAACTCCATTCCAATCTACCTCGTCATGGACGCTCGGTTCGTCAACTATGAATTTATCTTTAGGCGATCGACCCGTGTATTTACCAGTCTTAACAAAAAGAGCCCCGTTTTCTCCTAAAACTCCTTCTCGTCGTGCTAAAGTATGTTCTACTAGCTCAGGTACTGATAGGTTATTATACACTCTGCCTGGGTTTTTTATACCTAAAGCTTCCAGTCCGAATGCCTTCCCATTCATCTGGTAATTGCCGATTTGGGAAAAGTTATAAGCCAACCGATTTAAGCTTTTAAGGTTCAGAGAATCCAACTCGTAAGTTTTGCCATTCTTCATATTAAGCACCTACTCTTCGGAAATAGGGTTAAACCTAGTTCGTTTTGGCCAGGTATTTATACTTTCTGTTTAACTTTTACCAAAAAGCTGAACCCCTAACGAGCTAATTAATAATTGTTCGTATTATTTAATACAGTTTATGGTTCGTCAATTAAAATTTAGTTACATGAAAGATGCACAGTCATGCGTTTTTTGCTGATAATAGATGCAAATTTAGCATCATGTTTGGCAGTCCAAACTTGGGGCTCTTTCGGAGCTGTTATGCTTCTATTAATTAAACAACTTTTTTATTTCTTTTGTCCTCTGTTCCTCTGCTCCTCTTCGATCGATCTCAAATAGCATAGTAAGCACAGAAGAGCGAACTCCTATTGCGATCGTAAAAATCAAACTACAAGATACTCGCGCACCCTACTCCTCTGGCGACGCAGATTAGCTAAAGCTTGCATCTCAATCTGACGAACCCGTTCGCGACTGAGCCCAAGCAGTTCTCCGATTTGCTGCAAACTGTGGGCTTGGTTGTTTTCTAAACCAAAGCGCAGTATGACCACTTCCCGTTGCCGAGGAGACAGCTCTGCTAACAATTGGCGAACATCATTACACAATGCTTCGCCCATCATATACTCCTCTGGCGACGGACTCTCATCTTCCAGCATCTCAACTAATTCTGTGTCCTGATTTTCTCCGACTCGTAGATCTAAAGAAAAAGGCCGTCGAGCTATCAGCAATAATTTCCTAACTTCCGAGGTCTCTACCTCCAGCGCTTGTGCAATCTCCGATGGGGTTCCATTACGACCCAGATCGTGAAAAAGTTGCCTTTGAATCTTCTTAATTTTGGTGAGCCTTTCATAAATGTGACTGGGGAGCCGAATGGTACGACCTTGTTGGCAAATCGCTTTTGTCATTCCTTGACGAATCCACCAGTAAACATAAGTAGATAACTTATAGCCTTGCTTGGGGTCAAATTTTTCTATCCCTCGCTCCAGACCCAACGTTCCTTCCTGAATCAAGTCCAAAAACTCAACGCCCCGCCTCTGGTATTTCTTGGCCACAGAGACCACCAGACGTAAGTTAGCCTCTATCATCTTGTGCTTTGCTTGTTGGCCCTTGGTCAAAACAGACATCATTTCGGCCCCATCGAGATGAGCTTGCTCCGCCCACTCTTGAGTACTTGGCTCGCTACCTAACCTCTGAGTCAGCGCTTCTTTTTGCTCGTATAGAGCCATCATCTGCTGGACTTGTTTGGCATAAATGATTTCTTGCTCTTTGGTTAACAAGGGGATTCGACCAATTTCGAGTAGGTAGGTTCCGATCGTATCCCTGGTAAAGTTGGTTTGAGCGCGGTGTACTGAAGTTGCAGAAATAGACATATATTTATTGCCCAATGTGTTCAAATGCTTACCCCCAACCTCGAATCCTCACAATTCATTCGAGTTGACAGGGCTGTGTTGAAGTTTTTCTCGCCAGCCTCTCAATCTTGCACCACGCTGAGAAACTCAGTTTATTGCGAATGATGAAAGGTTAAAACCTTTATTTTCGTTCATAAACCTGATTTTTGAAGCCTTATTGACAACCATGCCAAATCTAAGCAGCGAGACATTTACACATCCACAATCCGCCCATCCATAACGACCTAGCAGGCATCATCAAATTTTTTCTTAAACTTCTGCGCGAGAAATACACTCTCCTGCTCGCTCGAACAACAACTCCAGCAAACTAAATTCCAGGTAGGTTAAGCGGATTGCCTCACTATAGCGATCGATCGCTTCTTAAGCTTTGAAGATTCAGCCTGCTCTACCGAACTGCTTGGCTTAATCGGTATTTCCATTATGGACGCTCAACAAAAATATTGCGAGTTTGTCGCCGATCGATATCCTTGGATTCTCGGCAGCTATAGAGCTATCAGCCTTTAACCATCAGCTTTTGGGCGGATTTATTATTGGCAATGTATTTCCCAAAATATTATGCTACTATCCTTACTAAGGATTATTTTCGGCTGTGTAATTCGTTTGAAAAGCGTTTCTCCGAATCTAACTCTCTACACTTACTGATTTTGGAGACACTTCATGTCAATTTATGTTGGCAATCTATCCTACGAGGTTACCCAAGATGACCTCAATACAACCTTTGCTGAATACGGTACGGTGAAGCGCGTTCAGCTCCCTACAGACAGAGAAACAGGTCGTTTGCGTGGATTTGCCTTTGTCGAAATGGATACAGAAGCAGAAGAAACCGCTGCTATTGAAGCCCTCAACGGTGCTGAATGGATGGGGCGCGACCTCAAGGTAAATAAGGCAAGACCTCGTGAAGAAAGAGGCTCTTCTGGAGGAAGCTGGGGAAATAGAGGCGGCTCTCAAAGGCGCTACTAAGTTCTCTCGACGAAAGTTAAAACTTTCCAGTCTTGAGAGTAGGCTCTGAGTCTAGCGTTTTTAACAAGTGCTTGCGAACTCGATCGCCCACATCCCGGCCTAATGCAGTTTATTCTTCAATTGATGAAATTATCCAAGCAATGCCGGGTCAAAATAAAACTATTGAGTCATATATAGGTTGATTAAAGCGAAAACTTTCTCGCCTGGAAATTTTCCCTGAGACGACGAAGTATCTTTACTTTGAAAAGCTTATTGAAAAACGCAAGCACACAGCAATTGGCAATCATAACCCGCGTCGGAGGCGCTTTCACTATTGAACTTTCAAACTGATAGCAATTCTACCGAATCAATCATTCTGGAAGCGCTCAAGCATGGGGACAAGAACCGGGGTCAGCTCTTTGACCTTATTGGTAAAAAGTATACTGTCCTGGTTCAAGCTCTGCAACATCTTAAGGACAAAGAATTGATCGAAAGCTACTTCGTTCCTAGCGCTAAAATCTCGGTTCTCACCTACCGGCTGCGACCTGAGAATTAAGAAGAGCAGATTACGTCCCCCTCTGAACATTTCAAACACCCATATGAATATCAAAGAACTCTTAAGTCGCTATAATGCAGGACAACGGGATTTCAGAAATCTGAACCTGATGGCAGCAAATTTCAAGAACGTGAATCTTCGTGGCGCTAACTTGAGCGGTGCTAACTTAACAAAGGCCAACCTGACGAGGACAAATTTGAGCCATGCAAATCTCACAGATACAATTTTAACAGGGGCAAATTTAACTGAAACAAATTTAACTAAGGCCAACCTGACGAACGCGAACCTCAGTGATGTCAATCTGAGTAATGCAAATCTAAGTCATGCCTGTTTGCGTGGCACAATTATGCCGCCTGAAATAAACCCCACTTTTACATCAAACCTCGATAAATATTCACTCACTCCCGATCGAATTTCGATTTAAGCACTTTTGAAGGTTAATGTCAACTGATGTCAAGTGCTGAATATGTGGAATTGCGGACTTGTGGCGTCAACACTTGATTCAGTTTTCCGCTGCGGTAACCTTCCAAATCTAAAGTCACATAAACAAAGCCGAATGACTGAAAAGCAGATATCAAAGCAGGTAATTCGGTAGTTAACACAAACTCTTTTATTTGTTCTGGCGGTAATTCAATTCGTGCGGTATCACCTTCAGAACGAACGCGCAAATTTCGCCAACCCAACTTTCGCAAATACAGTTCGGATCTGCCAACTCTTTGCAACTTGGCGACAGTAATTTCTTCCCCATAAGGAAAGCGAGAACTCAGACAAGGTTGGGCGGGTTTATCCCACCAAGGTAAACCTAAATGTTTGGAAATTTCTCGCACTTCTGCTTTAGTTATACCGACTTCTGCTAAAGGAGACCTAGCACCTCTTTCTTTCGCCGCCTGTATTCCCGGACGATAATCTTTTAAATCGTCCGCATTCACGCCATCCACTACATAAGGATAACCCAAACTTAGCGCCAAAGGTTTTAGCGTATCGTGCAATTCGCTTTTGCAGAAATAGCAGCGATTCACCGGATTAGAAGCGTAATTCGGGTTTTCGATTTCGTGAGTTTGAACTACTTGATGGGGAATGCCAATTTCAGCAGCTTGAACTTTAGCATCCTCCAAATCTTCCGGTAGCAAGGAGGGAGATTCGGCGGTGACGGCTAAAGCGCGATCGGCTAACATATCATAAGCAATTTTTGCTACCAGGGTGCTATCAATTCCTCCGGAATAGGCAATCAAAGCCATCTCCATTTCGGCAAAAATATCTTTTATATGTTGTAATTTTTGCAACATCATAATTCCTTTGACTTCAGTACAACTAGCCATATTTCCAAGATAGTTGAAAAATGCGATAATGCTACGCATCGCTGTCGCGATCGCAACTACCGCAACCCCCACACTTTAATATCAGAACTGCTACTAACCAGCGTTTGTCCATCTGGACTAAAAGTGAGACAACCGACTGTATTAGTATGTTCTCCCAGCGTCCGAATTTCCTTCCCAGTTTGCAAATTCCAGACTCTAATCATTTTATCGCGATTGCCACAACCGCTAACAAAAATCTGCCCATCTGGATTAATAGCAATGGCAGATACCCAATCAGGATGTTTAATCGTATAAATTTCCTTTTGTGCGGACAAATCCCACACTTTTACTGTTTCATCCTCACTACTGCTAACCAGCACTTGCCCATCTGGGCTAATCGCGATCGATCGAATAGAAACTAAATGTCCTTTGAGAGTGCCAATTTCTTTTCCTGTCTCTAAATTCCACCTTTTAATCGTGCAGTCTCGACTGCCACTAAAAACCGTTTTTCCATCTGGACTAATAGCGAGACAGTATACCACATCTAGATGTTTCAGCGTGTAAATAACTTCTCCTTTCTCCCAGTCCCAAACTTTCACATTTCCATCTCCACAACCGCTGACTATTATTTTACCGTTTGGGCTAATAGCAACAGAAGTTACCCATTTTGAATGACCTTTAAGCGTACAAAATTCTTGCCCTGTTTGGAAATCTAATACTTTGACTGTATTGTCGTGATAGCCGCCGATAACTTTTTTCCCATCTGGGCTAATTACTACAGACATGGGTGTATCGGGATAAACGAGACGGTAAATTTGCTTTCCTGTATGCAAATCTCCCATTGCGATCGTTTTATCCTGACCGCAAGTAACTAGATTTCGGCCATCAGGACTAACGGCAAGGGAATGAACCCAACTGGAATGCCAATTGATGACGTGGAAACATTCTAAAGAATTGTATAAGTAATTTTGTAATGTCTGTTGAATAATTGGGTCTGGTACTTTTTGCAATATAGAATAGGCTGTTTGCCGTAATTTGCGTGACTCATCTCGCAACGCCTGAATTACTAATTTTAAGCCAGCTTCTCCATATTTCACGGCTTCATAAAGAGCAGCAATTCGTTGCGCTTCTACGGCACTCGCCAAACGTTTTTTAACTCCTTCTAATCCTCCTAAAACAACGCTGCCAGATGCTGCTTGCACTTGAGAGCCAAGCACGACATCATATTCTTTGGGTTGATTAATATTTTCGCTCATTGTGCCTTTGATAACCAGCCGATTTGGAATTTTGGATTAATTTGCGATCGCACCACCAAATTTGCTATTTTCGTACTTATAATCCCCGATTTACGAAAAATAAAAATAAAAGAGTAAAATCACATAAAAAAGCTACTCATTCCACGCACCGACACACACGACCCGAAAACCAATGACTGGATACCTTTGCCTCGCATCGTGATGGAAGCGAAACGCCGAACGACAAACTCTGGGATAGTAAGCCCAAGAACCACCGCGCAGTAGCTTTTTAGGATCGTTAGATTTCCAAACACTACCATCGCTGGGGGCACCTTCATAATTGTCATGCCAAGAATCAGCACACCATTCAAACACATTCCCGTGCATATCGTATAATCCAAAAGAGTTAGGAGGAAAACTCCCGACTGGTGTTGTTTTATCATGAAAGCCACTTTCGGCTTCAGAGGTAGAAGTCTCCGCTTGCTTGTAATTCACCAGTTCCGGCGTGATTGTTTCGCCAAAATAAAAAGGTGTTGTTGTTCCAGCGCGACAAGCATATTCCCATTCCGCTTCGCTGGGCAACCGATAAGTATATCCGGTTTTTTGAGACAATCTCGCACAAAATTCTACTGCTTCTTCCCATAATACCTGCTCTACTGGTAGATTTGCACCTTTAAAACAGGATGGATCTGGATTTAGAGAAATATTGACTTGAGGTAAAGCTGCAACGGCTTTCCACTGTGCTTGGGTCACAGGATATTTGCCCATACAAAACGATGAAATTTTTACCTTATGTTGAGGGCTTTCATAACTTTGTCTTTCCGCCTCGGTTTCCAGCGAACCCATCAGGAAACTTCCGCTTGGAATTAACACCATTTCTAAAAAAACACCATTACCTAAGTCTTCTAATAAATATCTGGCAACCCGACGGCAAATACTAATTTTTTGTCCCAATTTATTGACTGCGATCGCATCAAACTCGAAGCTGGGTAGAAAATTAGCTATTTGCTCTCTAAATTTTCTGCCTCTTATATTTATAAGCAAAGAATAAGCAGTAAATTTAACCTGATTTGATTCATTTTGCAAAGCTTGAATTATCAAGTCTAAGCCTGCTTCTCCATATTTAAGTGCATCCGAAAGTGCCGCAAGTCTTACTTCTACTTCTGGATTTGTTAAGCGTCGTTTAACGCCTTGCAATCCTCCTAAAACAGCAGCATCAATAGGCGGCGGATTTTGACCGCCCAATACAGCATCATATTCTCTGGGTCGATCGAGATTCTCTGTCATTGTGCCTTTGATAACCAACCGATTTGGAATTTTGGATTAATATGTGACTTAGGAAAAATGTGGCCTAAAAAATGCGATCGATCCACCGAAATCTAGCGACTAATATCCAAATTGGCAAACATCTTAATAAAGCTTTAGCATTTGCTGAACAAGAGTTTAGTAATATTAAAGGCTAATTAGTTCGCACCGCAGTACACGCAACCCGAAAACCGATTTCGGGACCTCTGCCTCTGTGCTTGTTGCTGCGATCGGACCAGTAGCGAGCTCCCGATCGACAACAGTACGGACCAATAGACCACCCACCACCGCGCAGCACTTTGCGAGGAACGTTATCAGCTAACCAAGCACTGCCATCTGTGGGCGCACCCTCATAATTGTCATGCCAGGAGTCAGCGCAAAATTCCCAGACATTCCCATACATATCATATAGCCCAAAAGGATTTGGGGGATAATTCCCCACAGGCATTGTCTTAAAAGGATAAGTTCCTTTGGGTTCAAAGGCATAAATTCCCTGTCCGAAATTCACCAGTTCGCTAGTAATTGTCTTGCCAAAATGAAAAGGTGTCGTTGTTCCAGCACGACAGGCATATTCCCACTGTGCTTCGCTAGGTAAACAATAGTTGCGTCCTGTTTTTTGGGATAACCTAGCACAAAATTCCATTGCTTCATCCCATGAAATCTGCTCTACTGGTAGAGAAGCACCTTTGAAATAACATGGATAGGGGTCTAGAAAACAATTGATTTGAGGTAAAGCCGCGACAGCTTCCCACTGCGCTTGAGTGACAACATACTTCCCCATGAAGAAGCGTGGAACTTTTACCTCATGTAGGGGAATTTCATAGAAAGACGATCCCTTCTCATTTTCCGGCGAACCCATAATAAAAGTCCCGCCGGGAATCAATACCATTTCCAAAAAAACGCCATTGTCTAAGTCTTCAACAAAGTATTCGGCAACGTGGCACTCACGGCTAATTTCTTGTCCAAACTCATTGACTGCGATCGCATCAAACTCGAAGAAGAGGAAATTAGCGAAATGCTGTTTTACTTTTGGTTCTGTTCTATCTTTGAGCAAGTCATAAGCGGTAAACTTTACCTGCCTTGATTCCTCTTGCAAAGCTTTAATTATCAAATCTATCCCGGCGTCTCCATAATTGATGGCGTCTTTTAGTGCAGCAACTTTCACTTCTACCTCTGGGTTAGCTAACCGTAGTTTAACCCCTTCAATTCCTTCTAATATAGGTGCATCAATAGGTGGCGGATTTTGACCGCCAAATACAACATCATGTTTTTTCGGTTGATTAGGTTTTTTTCTCATTGTGCTTTTGATAACTGGCTGATTTGGGGTTTTGGATTAATATGCGATCGCACCACCAAATTTGCTACTCTCCCGCTGCTAATACCCGGTCAAGCGTTAATTCTAACTCAGGGAAAGTTCCAGACACAATCCTATCCGAACCCGTAAATTCAACTGGTTCGTATAGTTCCTCAACTAGACTAAAAACTGTAATTTTATTATTTAACAAATCCACAATCCAATATTCTGGTATGTCTCGTACATTGTACTCAACTCGCTTAGCTCGATAATCTGCCGTTTTTGTCGATTCACTGACAACTTCTACCACCAACAAAGGAGGCGCTTCGTTGAGTTCAATAACAGCCTCTCGATTTCGCAATTCGCGCCATTGAGACATTGGAATCACAACCACATCTGGGATGCGCGAAGTATCCCATCGACCGCCACGGGGAGAACGAACGCCGACTAATGCTTTTAGGGCAATCCAATCTCTTGCTAAACGAGCAATTTCAAGATTGTAAGTTTGCTCTAGGAAGTGCATTACTGCACCATGTTTTCCACTACCAAGACTCATAGGAACCAATTGTCCATTAACTAATTCGTAACGAGTATCTGTACCATCGTTGTAAGCAAGGTACTCCTCAAAGGTGAGTCGTTTAGTTGTTACTGCGGTTGTTATCATAGCGAATTGCAAGAGGAAAAAATCGAGCGGGTAAATTTAGCGTATTTGCCAATAATATAGTTATATCACTTCGGTTCAAATGATAGCTACCTCTGACGGCAAGGAAAAAGAAAAAAAGGTAAAGTGTAGACAGAAACCCGGTTTCTTTAAGAAACCGAGTTTCTGGGCTGCAAACCGTTATAAAATATATGTAATCTGAATAATGCGATCGCTCTACCGAAGTCTAGTGACAAATTTCCAAATCGACGAAACCCTCCTCCAAGAAGCCATTGCGCTGGGTAAACATCCTACAACCAGCGCTGCGATCGAAGCTGCTCTGCGTGAGTACATCCAACACCGCAAGCAACTTAAAGTATTAGAACTTTTCGGCACTATTGACTACGACGAAGATTACGACTACAAGCAACAACGGCAAAAACAATGAAAGTAGATTCAACGCACCAAAAAAGCAGCTGCTTCTACGTGCGCTGTCTGCGGAAAGAAATCGGCAGGTTGCACTTTTGTCAAGCGATATTCGCCGTTTTGACACAATAATTTAAGGTCGCGGGCGAGGGTGGCGGGTTTGCAACTGACGTAAACAATGCGCTGAGGTTTAATTTGCAGTAAAGTTTCGATAACAGCCCGATCGCATCCCTTCCTGGGCGGATCTAACAATACAATATCCGGCTTGACATCTAACTGCGGTAGTAACTTCTCCACTTCGCCAACTTGAAAGGTGACATTATTAATACCGTTCAATTCTGCATTTGTCTTTGCCTGTTCTACCGCCTCCGATTGCACTTCCAACCCAATTGCTTCCCGTACCCGTTTCGCTAACGGCAAAGTCATCGTACCGATACCGCAATAAGCATCTAGCAAAAACTCATCGCCTTGCAGATGCAATTCCGACTCAATAACCCGCAACAGCGCCTCAGCAGTTTCTGTGTAAACTTGGAAAAAAGTATCCGGACGAATTTGATACTCCAAATCGGCAAACACCTCGCGCAGGTAAGGTTTGCCCACAATACAGCGAGTTTCGTCACCGAAAATAGCATTAGTGCGATCGCCATTGCGATTCAGCGACACCCCCACCAACTCAGGATACCGCTTCAGCCACTCCTCTGCCTGCGCTTTCATTCCCGGTAACTTCCAATCCTTCACTACCAGAGTTAGCAACATTTCACCGGTACGGCGTCCAATTCGCAACGCCAGATGCCGAATTTGCCCTTTGTGACGGTTTTCGTCGTAAACTTGCCAACCCCGCTGCTGGATATCCCGTTTCACCTCTGCTAGGAGGGGATTTAAACGTGCATCTTGCGTCGGACATTGATTCAAGTTAATCAGTTGGTGACTGCCTTTTTGGTAATATCCCGCTTGCACTTGTCCCGTTGCTGATGATATCGCTAGGGGATATGTCGCTTTGTTACGATATCCCAAATCGCAATCACCCGCTAAAATGCGATCGACTGGTGGATTGTCAATACCCCCAATCCGCTGCAAAGCTTGAATCACCTGATTTTGCTTTGCTTCTAGCTGGTACTGGTAATCGATATGTTGCCACTGACAGCCCCCACATTTATCTGCCACAATGCAGCTGGGGCGAATGCGGTGGGCAGATGGTTCTATAATTTGGTCTAGTTTGCCGTGGGCGTATTCCGGTTTCACCCGCACCAGACGAACTAAAATGCGATCGCCCACCACCGTATCCGGAACAAACACCACCCGTTCCCTCCAACGCCCCACCCCATCCCCAGAGTCGGTTAAATCGTTAATATCGATCTCAACCAAGTCGCCCTGTTGCCAGATATCATCAGATTTTGAATATTCCGTTTTAGACTCAGAATTTTGAATCATCGCCATTTTCCAATCTCCCCCTCTCCCCATATCCCCATCGCCTCTCTTTCTTTGTGTCACTCAGAATCGTTAAACTACGTAATGTTATCTGAGTTAACGCAATCGCAATATCATGAGCGTAGTTAGCCAAGTTATTCTCAAAGCCGACGACGAGCTTCGCTATCCTAGCACTGGCGAACTCAAGAGTATCAAAGAGTTTTTTCAAACGGGCGTACAGCGGACGCGCATCGTCGCCACACTAGCTGAAAATGAAAAGAAGATAGTTCAAGAAGCTAGCAAACTCCTGTGGCAGAAACGTCCCGACTTCATCGCCCCTGGCGGTAACGCCTACGGGCAGCGCCAACGGGCGCTATGTTTGAGAGACTATGGCTGGTACTTGCGCCTAGTCACTTATGGCATTCTCTGCGGCGACAAAGAACCGATCGAGAAGATCGGTTTGATTGGCGCACGGGAAATGTACAATTCATTGGGCGTACCCGTACCGGGAATGGCTGAAGCTATCCGTTGTTTGAAGAAAGCTTCTTTGGCTCTTTTGAGTGAAGAAGATGCTGCCGAAGCAGCGCCTTACTTTGATTACATTATTCAGGGGATGTCCTAATTCCCGCTTTCTGAGTACCCTTAGAAAGCTGACTGAGCTGAGCCAAAGTTTGCCTTCGGGACGTCAATAGACTTCAACCTTTTCATTTTAGCCTCCTTCCCCACCCTTGTCGGTGCTTCCTGGCTGACTCTTTGTCAGGACACTGACAATCGGTGGGGAAATTTTCATGGTCTTAATCTTAAATTAAAATAAACTTTTGTCAATAAAAAACCGACAGTCTGCTTGTAGGATCTGTCGGCTGGTCGTGTGTTCCCTGTCGATGACTCGGCTAGAGTTCAGTTGTTTTGTAGTATGACCGTTTCGCAAAGGTGCGATCGCGATCTAAATCATGTTATTTTGTGATTTACATCACTAAATTTATATCGAAGTTTTGCATTATCTACCTATCTCGACTTAAGCGGAAAATATCCAGAATTTCAAGAGATGGCCAAATCCTTCCTGTCTTGGTTATAAATTGGTAACCCAGGTTTTACGACTATCACCACACCTACTATTTCCAGGTAAAAAGTTCTCAATGGATCGTGAAAGTAAATTGTAGTTTTATAAACTATTTTTCATAGAAAAATTAAACTTTCAAAACAATCGTTTCCTTAATCGAAAAAATAAAATTTATTTATTTGTAATCAATGTTACAACTAACACATCTTAATTCGCTTACCATAGATAAAGCTTAAAAATCTGCAAGACTTTTTATGCTCTTTTGGTATCGCCAAAAGACTTACTCCTGCTGCGCCAACTAAAATCTCTAAGCAGTTATTTTAGTAGAGCGAAATAGCACTGTTTTGTCTAGATTTATGCTGGGTTTTAAGTAAAATTGAAGCCATTTGTAAAATTGGCGACAGCTCAAGTCGGAATCTTAAACTAAAAAAATTAGTGTCCTAAATTATGGAGAGTTTTAGCCAATGTCTTTGAATGTAGAACATCAATACCATACTATCGACAGGATAGACGATACACCTGAATTGCCGCCCAGCATCTCTACCAAAAGAGAGATACTAGAAAAAAGGTTACAGGAAACAGAAGTAAAGTATCGCAGCATCTTTGAAAACGCCCTTGTGGGTATGTTTCAATCTACAAATAACGGTAAATACTTGCTAGCGAACCAAATGCTATGTTCCATATACGGTTACGATTCACCCGCTGATCTGATCGGGAATATTACAAATATCAAAGAGCAGCTATATGTCGATCCAAATCGCTATGAGGAGTTAATGGAACTATTGGAAGCTCGAAATACCGTGTGTAAATTTGAATCTCAAGTATATCGCAAAGATGGCAGTATAATATGGATTTCTGAAAATGTACGCATTATTTATAATAGCAACGGCGATATAGTTGGTTATGAAGGATCTGTCGAGGATATGACGGAGCGCAAGCATTCTGAAGAAATGATGCAGTTGCAACTGGCAAAACAAAAAGAAATTAATCTTATTAAAGATCGGTTTTTTTCGATGGCTTGCCACGAATTACGGACATTTTTAACAATTATTATAACAACAAGCGATTTACTAAAACTACACGGCAATAAATTAAATGCCAAAGATCGGTTACAATATTTCGATAGAATTACTGAAAATGTTAAAAGTATGAATGAGCTTTTAGAAGGCTTTATAGCGATTGGCAAAGCGGAATTAAAGAAAACAAAAGTTAAGATTTCGCCATTTGAAATTAAGGGTTTTTGCGAATCGATTTGGCAAGACGTTCAAACAATTACAAAAACCACACACAGACTGGTATTTGACAGCAACTGCGAGAATATTACTTTAGTATCGGACAAAATTCTTTTGAGGCAGATTTTGATTAATTTGCTGTTAAACGCTGTTAAGTATTCGCCGCATAGTAACACAATTTACTTTCAGCTAGATTGCCAAACAAACCAAATAAACTTTATCATAAAAGATCGGGGTGTAGGCATTCCTAAAGAAGATCGCAAACACCTATTTGAAGCGTTTCATAGATCCAGTAATGTTTTGAATTTTTCTGGTACTGGTCTGGGAATGGCAATTGTTAAGCGAGCGGTGGAATTACATGGTGGTAATATCGCAGTCGAAAGTGAAGTGGGTACTGGAACAACGATTAAAGTAACTCTGCCAACTATTTGTACGAACTTACCTACCAGCAATTGGGAAACTAAAATCTTTTGTGTTTGCGACGATCTCGATCGCTCTCTCCAAAATAGCAGCTTATAACAAAAGTGACAGTGGAATAGAGCGATCGCCTTGACAAGCGATCGCTTTTTTTTCGTATAGGTTATTAACCAGGTGATCGCACCCATATCGTGCCAAAATAAACTTAACTAATCCTGATATGACAACCAACCCCTGTGAGAACAGACACCATCTTTTATCAAATCTTTCAAACCTTCCCCAGTCTGTTGTTTGAACTGATCGGTCAAGCGCCATCACTAGCTAATCGCTATGAATTTTGTTCGCAAGAAATTAAAGAACTGGCGCGTAGCGTTGATGGTTTATTTTTACCCCCCGAAAATGCGATCGAACAACCCATCTACTTTGTCGAAGTTCAGTTTCAGCCAAAATCAGACTTTTACTGGCGATTTATAACGGAAATATTCGTCTACTTGGGTCAGTATAAACCTGCTAACGACTGGCGTGCAGTAGCACTATTTGCAAGGCGCAATCTCGATCCGGGAGTACCAATGCAGTATCGAGGATTGCTAATGAGTCAGCAAATCATATCTGTATATCTCGATGAGTTAGGGGAAACAGCATCCTCATCCCTAAGCTTGGGGATAGTACAGCTAGTAGTTGGAAGCGCAGAAACAGCAGTTGAAATAACTCATCGACTCCTAGAACAAGCACGCACGCAACTGTCGGATGAAGCTCTCTTACGGAAAGTTATAGAATTGATTGAGAGCGTCTTGATTTACAAATTTACAGCACTAAGTCGCCAGGAGATAGAAACCATGTTTGGATTAAGCGATTTAAAACAGACAAGATTTTATCAGGAAGCCAAAGAAGACGGCAAACAGGAAGGCAAATTAGAAGGCAAATTAGAAACAGTACCCATTTTATTGCAATTGGGTTTGACTGTCCAACAAATAGCCGAAAGGCTTGGTTTGGATATTGAAGCAGTAAAACGGGTTTCTCGCGCAGAAACTGGTGATACGCCAAAAGGATAATTTATAGGGATTTAGATTAACAGCGATCGCACTTGAAATTGCCCAATATGGAAGTGCGATCGCATTTTTATGGAGGGAAAAATTCTCAAATTGATTGAGAGCGTCTTGATTTACAAGTTTACCGCCATCAGTCGTCAGGAGTTGTTTATTAAGAGATGGTTAGCCAAGCGTTATTTAGGATTAACCATTATATTTTTTATCCATTTTCGGCATAATTATTCATTATTCCGATCGCTTTTTCGATTTCTTCTACTAGGTTTTCCATAACTTCTCTCTTTTTCAGGTTGTATGCTCTCCGTAAGACCTCAGAATCTTCAATTGCAGCCTCAATTTCTGAGATACTAGGCGTTCCTCCGTCGTATCTAAATAAAGTGTTTTTGCCATAGCTTGCGTTTTGGACATGGACATTTCCTTGCCTTTTCCCTCATAAATATTCAACATCAATCCTCGTTCCAGTTTGGTCGGGACGCATTGTAGTCTGGCTTTCCATATTTTTATTACTCAATCCTTAAGTTACGCAAAGTCTCAAGATGATGATCTGAAACATTACTTGATTATCTTAAGCTCAACAAGGTTATCTAGTGGAGCCTTCTTAAGGAAAATTATAGGATTTTCATGTAAGTACAAGATTTTGTGATATTTAAACATGGCGTTTTCCCTTGGTCAGCGTCTTCGTGCTACCCGTGAATTGCTAGGAATGACCCAAGAACAAGTCATTGAGCAGCTGGATCTTCGCTACGACATCACTATGAGTCAGCAGACGCTATCCACAATCGAGAACGGGAAGCGCAAGGTAGACGCTGAGAGGGAATTACCCGCATTCGCAGGGGTCTATGGTAAGTCGATCGACTACTTTTACGAAACTTTAGACTTACCAGCTGCAACGCCATCTCCATCGACATCCAAACGCAAGTCTGTAGTTACAGTTGACCTGGAAGCCCTGACCCACCGCGATAAGCTAGAACTAGCAGCAGAACTGATTCACAACGTTTTGCAAGAAACCTAGCTAATAAGCGAATTATGGAAACCTTGCCAGAAGAACTAGCATTACTTGACGAATCTGACGATTCCTCAACATCAATGGCCTTAACCGTCAAACATCTGGAACAGCTGCAAATAATCCTCAAGGAAAATCATCTCGACTACCAACTGGAATTACGGGACGGAAAAATCATTGTTATGGGACCATCAGATATCGTATCCAGTGAAGTTGGCGCAATATTTTGTCGGCTGCTTGGGAATTGGGTTTACCCCCGCCGGTTGGGGCGTGTTTTTGAATCCAGTGGCGGATTTATTTTGCCTAATTCAGACCTAACCGCACCGGATGTTTCCTTTGTCAGTGCAGAAAGACTCAGGCAAAGTCCCCGATACTTCGGTCGGATAGTTCCAGATTTAGTAGTAGAGATTAAATCTCAAAGCGATCGCATTCGTCCCCTGCGAGAAAAAATTCAATTATTTCTGAACGAAGGAGCTAAAGTTGGAATACTTATCGACCCGGATCGGCTAACTGTTACCGTATATCGCCTCAATAACCAACCAGTAGTATTAAACGATGGAGATATTCTTACTCTCCCAGACCTATTTCCTGATTGGGAATTATTGATTTCTGAAATATGGCCGACCGTGTTTGAATAGAAATTTAGCTAATGAAAAAACTATGGAAATAAAGCAAAGCAGAACACTAACGACATTTAGACTAATTTAAAGATCGTACTTAGTTATGCCATCCTGATTTTGTACAACTGCATTCGCCAAATACGAAAAGATGACACGAAACAGGACAATAATCGATAAAATTAAGCCTGTGCTATTAGTGCAAGGGTTCCATGTCTACCACTTCTCCGTTCTCTCCCGAAGAAATCGCCGCTGAAGGACTCAAACCTGAAGAGTATCAAGAAATCGTTAACCGTCTCGGTCGCCATCCCAACAAAGCTGAGTTGGGAATGTTTGGCGTCATGTGGTCGGAACACTGCTGCTACAAGAATTCCCGACCCCTACTCAAACAGTTTCCCACCACAGGCGATCGCATCCTCGTCGGCCCCGGAGAAAACGCCGGAGTGGTAGACTTAGGTGACGGAATCCGACTCGCTTTTAAAATAGAATCTCACAACCACCCCTCAGCAGTCGAACCATTTCAAGGTGCAGCCACAGGCGTTGGTGGCATTCTGCGCGATATCTTTACAATGGGTGCTAGACCGATCGCTCTATTGAACTCCCTCCGCTTCGGTTCTCTGGAAGATGCGCGTACCAGAAGATTGTTCAGTGGCGTAGTTTCGGGAATATCCCATTATGGAAATTGCTTAGTCGCCAAAGAGACATTTATCTGGCGCGACGAGAACGGCGTCCATTTTGATACCATCGGAAACTTTGTGGAATCGCGGTTGCGATCCGACAAAACAACCGTAGAATTAGATGCTGCTACCTCTGTAGAAACGCTCTCCCTAGACCCCGACACCCTGCAAAGTTGCTGGCAACCAGTGCGACGTATTTTCAAGCGACGCAGCAATAACCTTGTAATTATTCGTACAAGTTTAGGTCGTACTCTCACGGTTACACGAGATCATCCCAGCTTCATTCGACGTAACGGTCAGTGGGACATCCTACCAGCACTATCTTTAAGCGTTGGCGATGAGATTCCCATACTTACCAATTTCCCTTACTCGGACAGCGAAGATGTTCCGGCGCTAGATTTACTCAGCACCTTGGATGAGGCGCACAGTAAAGACGTTTATGAAGAACGCACTGTCGAGTTAGCAACAGCTTTAAATCGGTATAACGGAACAAAATATTCGTTTCCGCGTTTTCGCCAATCATCAGATGATGTCGCTTTTGTCAAGATTAAAAGCATCGAAACTAATTCTGTTGATGAGTGCGATGTCTACGATGTTGAGGTAGATAATACTCATCTTTTCGTTACCAGTTCCGGCATTATCACTCACAACTGCGTTGGAGTACCCACAGTTGGCGGTGAAGTTTATTTCGATCCTGCATATTCCGGAAATCCGTTAGTCAACGTCATGGCATTGGGGTTAATGGAAACCCAGGATATCGTAAAATCTGGTGCAGTAGGAATCGGCAATCCCGTACTTTATGTCGGTTCTACTACGGGGAGAGATGGGATGGGAGGCGCAAGTTTTGCCAGTGCGGAACTTAGCGATGAATCGATGGACGATCGCCCCGCCGTGCAAGTGGGAGATCCTTTCCTAGAAAAATCCCTCATCGAAGCTTGTTTGGCAGCTTTTAAAACAGGTGCGGTTGTCGCAGCACAAGATATGGGTGCAGCAGGAATTACCTGTTCGACTTCCGAAATGGCAGCAAAAGGCGGTGTGGGAATAGAACTGGATTTAGATAAAATCCCAGTGCGGGAAAGCGGTATGGTTCCCTACGAATATTTACTGTCAGAATCCCAAGAAAGAATGCTGTTTGTTGCCCATAAAGGACGCGAACAGGAATTAATTGATATTTTCCATCGTTGGGGATTGCAAGCAGTAGTCGCGGGAGAGGTTATTTCCGAACCAATTGTGCGAATTTTGTTCCAAGGTAAAGTGGCAGCTGAAATTCCGGCTACTGCATTAGCGGATAATACACCAATTTATCATCGCGAGTTACTGGCACAACCTCCAGAATATGCCCGCAAAGCTTGGGAATGGACAGATGAATCTCTACCTGCTTGCAGTATAGGGGGGATTGAAATTGAAGGTAATTTGAAAAGTTGGAACGATATCCTGCTCACACTTTTGGATAATCCCACTATTGCATCTAAACGTTGGGTTTATCGTCAATACGATCATCAAGTGCAGAACAATACTGTCATTTTACCCGGTGGTGCCGATGCAGCAGTTGTCAGGATTCGCGCCGCAGAAACACTCCCCAATCCAAAATCCAAAATCGAAAATCCAAAATTGGGAGTTGCTGCAACTGTTGATTGCAATTCCCGTTACGTCTATCTCAATCCCTACGAAGGTGCTAAAGCAGTTGTCGCCGAAGCTGCACGCAACCTCAGCTGTGTGGGGGCAGAACCTTTAGCAGTTACGGATAACCTCAATTTCGGCAGTCCGGAAAAGCCTGTAGGATATTGGCAATTGGCAGAAGCTTGTCGGGGAATCGCGGAAGCTTGTCGGGAATTCAGTACACCTGTCACTGGTGGTAATGTTTCCCTCTACAACGAAACGCTCGATAGCGATGGTAATCCTCAACCTATCTATCCGACTCCGGTGGTGGGAATGGTGGGATTGATTCCCGATATTACCCAGATTTGTGGCCAAGCTTGGCAACAAGCGGGAGATTTAATTTATTTACTGGGACAACCTCTTGCGGAACAGGCACTTGTGGGACAGGCGTCTCGCCTGTCACAAACAGAAGGCGGGCAGGATGCCCGCCCCACAAGAGAGATAACATTGGCTGCTTCTGAGTATTTAGCCGCAATTCACGGTGTTGTCGCCGGAATTCCACCAGTGGTAGACTTTGAGTTGGAACGCCGCGTGCAAGCTGCCTGTCGCGAGGGAATTCGTCAAGGTTGGGTGCGATCGGCTCACGATTGTGCTGAAGGAGGATTGGCGATTGCACTCTCGGAAGCTTGCATTGGCGGTAAGTTAGGTGCCGAAATTAATTTAGGAGTTAGTTCATCAGATTCTGTGCGCTGGGATTGTCTTCTATTCGGGGAAGGCGGCGCAAGAATTATTGTGTCGGTAGCGCAAGATCGATCGCAAATTTGGGAATCCTATTTGAAGGAGGAACTGAGCGAAAATTGGCAAAAAATCGGTCAAGTCGGTAATGCCGATGCCCATTTACGGGTAATTACGGCAGACGATCGACCCTTAATCGACGTTACCATTACGGACGTGTGCGATCGCTCATTTCACGCTATCGAACGGCGTTTAAGTATTTAGCCAATTAGCTCAGTTCTCTTTGATTGAGTGTTTCAGTACAAATAGTCCAGACCGCAGTAGGGGCGACTTCGGTCAATCATTGGAGCAAAAACCCTCCCCTACTCAAAAAATCCGTCTTGTTAAGAGCTGTTTAAGATGGGTAAACTTTTGTTAATCTCTTTCTTAAGAGCGATACCTCTGACTCAAAATTCCTATTAGGAGCAAAGCCGTAGCATGATCCCCAACGATCCCTTCTCCTGTGACGACTATCCTGGCATGAGCGACGAGGCAAGAATCGATAAACCAGAGGAAGCCTGTGGTGTTTTTGGCATCTTAGCACCGGAAGAAGATGTCGCTAAATTAACTTATTTTGGGCTGTACGCTTTGCAGCACCGAGGTCAAGAATCGGCAGGCATTGCCACTTTTGAAGGCGATCGCGTGCATTTGCACAAAGAAATGGGGTTGGTGTCCCAAGTCTTTAACGAAACTATCCTCAAAAATCTTCCTGGTAATTTGGCAGTCGGTCACACTCGGTACTCTACCACCGGTTCCAGTCGCGTTGTTAATGCTCAGCCAGCAGTTGTCGAAACTCGTCTGGGTGCATTGGGTTTAGCACATAACGGGAATCTTGTCAATACGGCAGTTCTGCGGCAAGAGTTGCTGGAAAGTAACTGTAATTTAGTCAGCACAACGGATTCAGAGTTGATTGCTCATGCGATCGCCGAAGAAGTGAATGCGGGTTATGATTGGCTCGAAGGTGCTATTCGCGCCTTCCACAGGTGTCAGGGAGCCTTTAGTTTAACAATTGGCACTCCAGTTGGTATAATGGGCGTCCGCGACCCTAACGGCATTCGTCCCCTAGTCATTGGTACGATCGACACAGGCGAAGATGCCCGTACCAAGCGCTACGTTCTCGCCTCCGAAACCTGCGGCTTAGATATCATTGGAGCCGAATACCTGCGCGATGTAGAACCGGGAGAATTGGTTTGGATCACAGATGCCGGATTAGCTTCCTTCCACTGGACGCAACAGCCAAAGCGCAAACTTTGCATCTTTGAAATGATTTACTTCGCACGCCCAGATAGCATTATGGAAGGTGAGAGCCTGTACAGCTATCGGCTGCGACTGGGGCGTCATCTGGCAGAAGAATCACCGATTGATGCGGACATTGTAATCGGCGTCCCCGACTCTGGCATTCCTGCTGCGATTGGTTATTCGCAAACTTCCGGCATTCCCTACGCTGAAGGTCTGATTAAAAATCGCTACGTGGGTCGGACTTTCATTCAGCCTACTCAGAAAATGCGGGAAACTGGTATCCGTATGAAACTCAATCCTCTTAAAGATGTTTTGGGTGGGAAGCGGATTGTGATTGTCGATGATTCGATCGTCCGGGGAACTACCAGTCGCAAACTCGTCAAGGCATTGCGCGATGCTGGTGCGACCGAAGTGCATATGCGAATTTCATCTCCGCCAGTCACTCACCCTTGCTTCTACGGTATCGATACCGACAATCAAGACCAACTGATTGCCGCTACCAAATCTGTCGCAGAAATTGCCAAGCAAATCGATGTTGATTCATTGGCATATCTCAGCCGCGAAGGGATGCTCAAAGCGACTGGAGAAGACCCGCAAACTTTCTGTTCCGCCTGCTTCACTGGCGATTATCCGATCGCAGTTCCGGAGCCTGTCAAACGCTCTAAACTGATCCTGGAAAAAGTTGCTAGCTGTTAGCCAACAGGTACGTAGTTGCGCTTTAGCGCTCATCGCAACTACGCACCTGCTACCCCTTATCCATTCATCTGCATTGGGCCAAGATACTTGGTTAAATAAGGGGAAAACACCTCATAAATCAGCGTTAGGGGCTGTCTGTGATGCCAAAATAGGTAGTGACGGCCCCAAAACGGCCCCTCATATCCAAATGCAGCTTCTAAGGCTGACGATCGACCGTAATAAATTCCTTGCACATCTCTATATAACTCGGTTCGCAGGCGTTCCAAACTAGCCCAAATTGGCAAAGAGCGATTTTGCAAGTATTCATCCACATGGCTAGCTTCCCACCAAGAAGCAGCATAAGCTAACCGTTCTCCAGAAGCCTTGCGTAACCATACCTGTCGTCGTATGCGTGGCCCCGGCACGACTTCCATTTGTGCGGGTGCGCCATCCGAGTCTATCCCAATGGCGGACATATCAATCACATCTACTTCGATCTTCTCACCAGTGAGCAATTGCAGATGGCGCGTTGGAGAACCGTCTCCCAGCAGAAACATTTGCCATGTTGGTGCCAGTTGAGTGTGCGGCAATCCTTGTTGAATAATTGCTTCTCCTCCCTGCCAGATGGGAGTAAGGGGGTGCCAAGCGGTTGGCTGGGTCAGGATTTCTGTGGCTCTGTGGGTTGCAGTCAAGGTTCATTACATAACTTAACTATTTACAATGATAACCTTGCTGGCGATATATTCCTGAGATCGGTCAATTTCAAGGCTAACTGGACTTATTGCGGTATGCGGCTCATAATTCTTTTCTGACGCTCAGCAGCTTTGTCGTCCTCTTCGGTGCGATCGCTTTCGGAAGCTGAGCGATCGGTATTATCATCCGCGTCAGCAGGATCTGAACCAGTCTCAGGGGTTAAGAAACCGGAATCATCAAAATTGTCAGCATCAGCTTTTTCTACAGGTTTATTAGCTTCTGATGTCATTTTTTTGCCTCAATCTTGTATGCGATCGCAAACAGCTATAACTTCAGCAAACTTTCTCGATCGGTTATCCCACAAAGGTTGAAAATTTATTAGTAATCTACATCAGTCTTAAGCAGGATATTGGTTACTAAGAATAAAAAATTTATCTGTCCGGAATTTCGCAAGAAGCGTATTGGGTTGATGAGAGCGATCGCAAAGAACAGCCCTATCTAATTTAATTTTATCCTGGGATGCGATCGACAATCGCGATCGGAAGCTCATTATGCTTATTTGGATCTAAAACCATTTGTAGGTAAACAAGTAAAAATTTATCAATTGAAACTAAAAGCTTTTTCTGCACCTTATGCCACAATGGGCAAATTTTAAGCAAAAATTAAAATTAGCCTGAAGTGCGATCGAGCGAAAAACCATGCTTAAACTTTATCACACCCCCATTTCCCCAAACTCTCGCCGTGTCTGGATTGCGCTGCTAGAAAAGCAGATCCCGTTTGAATTGGTGAAGATGGAGCTGGATGGAGATCAGTTGCAACCGGATTTTCTCGCCCTTAATCCTTTCCACCACATTCCAGTTTTAGTCGATGACGACTTCACGATCGTCGAATCCTTAGCAATTCTTGACTATCTGGAAGCGAAGTATCCCGCGCCTGCGATGCTACCCACCGATGCCAAAGCGCTAGCAACCGTGCGGATGGTGGAAATGGTGACTGTCAACGAACTGTTACCAGCTACGAATCCTTTGACTTATCGGATGATGGGTCTTCCTACGGATGACCCACAGAAACTAAAGCAAGCAGAGCAGCGAATACATACGGTGCTGAACTTTTTTGAGGGGTTACTGGGCGATCGACCTTATTTTGGGAATAGCGATAGTCTTACTCTCGCCGAACTCGTCGCCGGAACAGTCATGCCTTGGTTGCCCAGTCTAGGAGTGCCTCTGGATAATTATCCCAAATTGAGCGCTTGGTGCGATCGCTTGACAGCCCGTGAGACTTGGCAAAATACGGAAGTAAGTCTGGAAGAAGTTGAAGCCTTTTTAAAGCCTCGATTGCAACAGCTAATGGCAGCACATTAAAATCGATGACCTAGAACTCTTTTCCCCCTCTCCGTCTAGAGGGAGCTAGAGCCCCAGTCCAGTACAATAAATTGACAAAAACAACGAAATATGAATTATGTAGGGGCGAAGCAAGAGGGCGACAATTTATGACACAACACCCAAGATTTTCTGCCCTCTTGCTTCGCCCTGCCCTGGGTCTAAATAGAAATCCACATTATGTTTATTTTGTCAACCTCGTTTACTGGACTGGCGTTCTAGGGGGTGGGGTAGACTTGGCGAGGGCGATCGCTCTTTCTACCTCAACGATTTAGTAAAATTTGTGCTACTCCGATACTGGTTTAGTCTGACAACGCTGACCGGGGGGTAATATAGGAGGGCAATAAGTAGGTAATGTCCGGCAGCTTGTATCATCCTTTGAATCAGCTTGACGTGAAATGCTTTTTTGCAGATTTAACTCAGTCTCAGAGGGCAACTTTGATTTCAACTCAGACAAGTTTTGCTTGATGGAAACACCCCTGGCATCAGAGAAATCATTATTAGGGTTTTTAGGTATAGATTCGCAAGCTTGACGGTCAAATTCTTTTCCTTTGTCATCTACTAAGGCTGCTTGGATAGCAACAACTCGACCCATCGAATCAAAAATCGGGCCACCACTGAGTCCCTTAACTATGTTATTAGTGTATCGTACATTATAACCATTTTCTGCATTTCCTTCAATTTTACATATTTTTCCGACAGTAAAATGGAATCTTTTTTGTTTTTTGTCTAATGGTAAGCAACTTGTCCAACCAGAGGCATAAACAGACATACCTTTATATAAAGAGTCTGCCATCTGAGCAACTTGGAATTTTTGACCAGCTTCTGCCTCGAATTCTATTATTGCTAAATCAACGTTATCTTTAAATTTTTTGACTTTCTCTTTATAATCCTTAGCACTTGCTACCCGTAGGGGCTTAGCGTATGTTTTACTTTGTACTTGGTATGGATATTCAGACTCACCAGGCTCTATCCCGACAACGTGCTTCGCTGTAAGGACATAATAAGTATTACCTTTGCTAGCAACTATTACCCCAGATCCAGAATCGGAGCTTCCACCGATTAGAACGGTTGTTTCTTCAGCTATTTTCCTTATTTGTTCCTCTATTGTGGGGGGAGAAGGAGGTTCAGGGGGAGTAGGAGATATTTTTCCACCTCCACCACAATTCACCAAAGTTATAATTATCAGTACTATCAAAGTCAAAACTATTGGTATTTTAATTAAACGATATATTTTCACAATTACAAGTCACCTCTGTTTGATTACTCTTTCCTTGTCTCTTTCTCCCTGAATCTTTGAGAATGATCGGCTCGTAATTGGTCTTCTGGATAATCTTTATTTCTGTACATTAAATCTATTTCATTCGATTGACTAATTGCCGGATTTTTTCTGGACAATTTCCAGAGTAAAAAAGCATTAAACCCACAGCTAATTAATAATACTACACCAACAAGGGGACATAACCAATTTTCTAAGTTTTCTGGTGAAGTCTTTTGTTCTTCAGGCGATTTGGAAGAACTGGTAGGTGTGCTGGCTTGTGTTTTTGTTGACTCACCAGTTTTTTGTCCTGAATCCGCATTTGTTAACGATCCAGATGGATGATTTGCAGGTTTGTCAACTTTTACCTGAGTTTCACTTATTAGTGTTTTATAGGTTTCTATAGGAATTCCCCAAGCAAAATATCTCATTAACTGTTCGATATTTTCGTCAGGCTTATCCCCATTCATAAATGTATACGGATTTTCTGTATTGGCAAAAGGTGATTTTGAATTCTTACCCTTTCCATTCACAGCCACTACCTTACCCATAGAGTCCAAAACCGGGCCGCCGCTTGTTCCCGGAGTGGTATTATTGTCATATCCGATTCCGTAGCCTTTAATAAAAGTCTTACCACCTAATAAAAAAGACATAGGAGCTAATACACCAGATGTAAATACCAACTTTGATTTACATGGACTTGGTTCGCATGAAAAGCCAGCCACAAATACTTTTTGCTCTTCTTGTAATCTTGATGAATCACCTAATTCGGCGACTTTATAAACTTTATTGCTACTGAACTCTAACAAAGCTAGGTCATTTCCCTTAAAGTCAACTTTTCGGTGTGGATATGCTTTGTAAATCTGACCGTCTGGTGTTTGGATTTGGTACGGATTTACTAAATCTTCTAACACATGATTGTTAGTCAGAACTAGATAAACATAAGGTTTGCCTTTTTGAAATTGTTGCCGTTTAACTATAAACCCAGAACCATTAATTTCCTGAGAATTTTGGGGCAAGACTACAAAAACTTTTATCGTAATTTCTTGAGCTTTCTTCTGTACTTCTTTATCAAATAAAGGTAAAGAAGTTGCTCTTTCTCCTATGGCAGTAGGCTCTGAATTAAATGCCTGCGTAGGTAGCTGTATTGTTGAGCTAAACACGCAGGCCATAGTCATAAATAGGGCGAGATTACGGTTCATTGAATAAAGTTTGCCCGAAACTCCTGAAACTAGAAAAAACTAAGGATTATCGAGGACTGCAAGCAAATGAAGCGCTGGGTTGTTCTTGCAAATGCTGGCGAACATTGACATATAAACGGCAGGAACTTGCAAAAACGGGAACCGGATCTTTAAAGTCATTTCCAGATAGTCTTAGTAACTGTTTAAGAACGTCCTGAGCAGTCTGAGTGCCGTTAGGATCGATCGTATAAACCATATCATTTCCACTGCAACCTCTTCCCTCAAAGTTCGTGCGGCAGATAATTGGATAGCCATTCTCGTGCCTGCCGTGGGTAAGGTAAAGCGGACTTTGCTCACGAACGTAGCTATCCAGTCTAGCGCTAACTTGTTTGCAGCGATCTTCACGGCTGTACCCAGCAAATCCACCGAAATCAGAAGTCCATTGGATATAGGGTCTGTCCCCGCGAGGAGTTTGAGCGACAGTTGTCCACACGCTTCCCATTTGCCTACAAGTAAAACGGTATTGCGACTCAGATTTAGCTGGGGTAGTTATTGCAATGCTAGATGCTAATCCAACGATGGATGCTGTAAGGATGGATATACTCCGCTTTATGCTCATAGGTACACTCAACTCACTCTATTGAAGAAAGCCATATCGTAATATTTATTTCCAAAGATGGTAGCATTTTTTTCGTAAAAGTATATTATCTGACGAAATTACATTTCTTTAAGCTGGCTCTCCTGTGCTTGTGGTGATCACCCAAGCTTATAATCTAGCTGCATCAAGGTTTTCAGCCTTCATTGTCCAGCCAAAATGTATCATTCACTACTTTTTATACCAAACATCCCGGAAAGGCAGATTATTTGCTTTCTTCATAAATTTCTGCTTTGGCTGGTCTGGGTAGCCTCAACTACAGCTACCCTACTTGACAGTGCAATTTGCAGACTAGCGATCGCAACGCTGGCCTGGAGGAAGTATAACAGGACAGAGGGGAGGTTCTGGCCACAATCGCTTGCACCAGTCTGTTTTATTACAATAGTCATAGATTTGCGTCGAATCCGCTACTATCTCTATTCCCCCTTTAACAAACACTACCAATGCTGTTAATCCGCCTATTAACTTGCCTAACTTTGTGAGTTTATTGCCGCCAGAATTATTGTTACTAGATGATGGATTTGCTGACATAATATTTTATGTTTTGTTCCTACTATCTGCTAACAAAGTTCTATTTAATTTTCAGATTTACAACGCTGACCTGGAGCCAAAATGGGCGGACATGGCTTATTTTCGGTATTCCCTTTTTGAGCGTCAACGTCTTCTTTTGTAGAAGTGGGTGTAGAAACTCTTGGTGTGGGATCAATTGGTTTTACTAAAAACGCAATACCAAAAGAAACAAACATCACTATTGGGGCTAATATTGCAAACAACAACAACAAAGGCATTTGAGATATTACCCCACTTGCTCTTCCTTGGATTGGTTGAGTCTTAGCCACTGATTGTCCTTGTCCCGGCGATACTATCAAAGTATTTTTAAACTTTTCTACCGCTTCCAATACCTCAGAAGTCGATCGATACCTCTTGTGCCAATCATCCCGCACCATTTGCTCTAAAATTTTTGCCAACCCATTACTTACCTGCGCTTTATCCCGCCAAGCAACTTCACCGGTACGAGGATCTGTGGGTAATTTTTCAGGGTTTAATCCTGTCAAAGCTTCAATTGCTGTCATCCCCAGCGCGTAAATATCGCTGTTTGGTTTTGCATCCCCTTGACGTTGTTCTTTCGGTGCATATCCCGCCGTGTGAATTTGCGTTCCTTTCTGTGGCGAATTTTGGAAAATCGATCGCGCCACTACTTCCTTCACCGCACCAAAATCAATCAGGACTATTTTCTTGTCCCGATTTCGTCTCATCAAATTCTCCGGTTTAATATCCCGATGTATAATCCCTTGACTGTGAATATATTCCAGAATCTTCAGCACATCTTCCAATAATTCCACGACTTGTTCTTCTGGAAGCGTTCTGACTCGCTGCAATTCATCGCTCAGAGTATGTCCCTCTATCAATTCCTGGACTAAATAAAACTCTTGATTATCGTCAAAATGGGCAAAAAATTGCGGTATTTGGTTATTTGTGGGCGGATTGGTTAATTTGTGTAAAACTGACGCCTCGCGTTTAAATAAATCTTTGGCTTTGTTGAAAGTGCTTGGGTCGTTACTGACAAAAGTCAGGCGTTTAACCGCGCACTTTTTATCCATTGCTTGAGAATCCTCCGCCAGGTAGGTTTCGCCAAAACTACCCTTACCTAGCAGTTTAATAATTCGGTAATGTCCGCCTACAATTTGCCCAACTTGGAGAGGTTGTCCCTGCAAGAAAGTCATATCATACTACCGTGAAGAGCGCTGTGGCTTTGGGCCTAGATTTGCTAAAACCAAGTCCCTTATTTTTCCCCATCCTAAAGGATGAATTGCCGAATTGCCACCAATGCTATTCGCTTACACGTTTTCTCTGTAATCTGCTCCCAGCCACTTTCCTTTCTATGGAGAGGGGTAGGTTCCTGCTATCACCGCATCGGTCGAGTAATGGGAAAAACCGGGTTTTCTTGGCTAGTAACAACAAAAGCTACCCACCACAAAACCCGGTTTCTCTAAACGTACAAAATCGGCTTTACAGTCCAGCGACTACTTTTTTAACTTCTGAAGGAAAGCCATGATCTGAGCATTTTGCTTCTTGAGCCCTTCGATTTCAGCCTGCATTTTGGCCATTTGCTGTTTCAGGGCTTGGATTTCACCTGCTGCCGCTCCGTCAGTGGCCGCAGTTGCCGGCGCTGCTGCACTAGCACCTGCTGCACTAGCTGGCGCTGCTTTCGCCGCAGGTGCTGCTGCTGCCGGACGTTTTTTCGACTTGTCCAGGGCAGTTTTCAGTGCTGCCATCAGCTGCTTCTGGTCAAATGGCTTTGCCAAAAACTCAAAAAATTCAAATGGTTCCGGAATTTCTTTAGTAACTTCGTCTTTACGGCCTGACATTACCACTAAAGGAATCGTCCGGAGCTCTGGTTGTTTTTCGATTTCCTGAAAAACGTCCCAACCACTTTTCTTTGGCAGGATGAAATCCAACATAATCCAGTTCGGACGTTCCTTGCGGATTAAATTGAGTCCTTCTACGCCGTCTTTGGCTTCGACGATCTCAAATTTACCCGTAGGTAACATATCTTTTACAGTTTTTCGGATGACTCCGCTGTCGTCTATAACGAGTATTTTGTTAGGCACGACCGATTCCTCTGCCGGGAACAGTGATTTTTTTCTAAAACTAATGCTATCGTGTGGGCTTCTTCACTGTGCTAGACACCGCAGCGCTAACACGGTTTGGGTTTTTCTGTTGCATCGGCTGTCCGATAAAGGCAAGTATTTTTTGCCGCTAACAACCGAATCCTGGCAAACACGATGAGATGGGCCGCGTTTGGATAGACTGTGTTAGTCTTTTTTCAGCTTACCAACGAACGACGTTTTACTTCCCCAAGGGAAATTAAGTATATCAAAACCTCCCACACTCACGAGCTTTAGTCTCGATACGGACAATTGAAATTGTCTATGACGACTAATATTTCTATGTCTACGCACCCATACTATCAGTTCCTTGCCCACCCTAGCAGCACTTTCTTTGACATCAGCGCAAGTGGGGCGGTGGCAGGACTAAACTCTGATAGTTTCGATCGCATCAGCGTCTCAGGTGAGATACGATCGCCATACCAGTTTAGCCAACGCTCTACAATTTGAGGCAGACCAATTTTTAAAAGTGCTAGTACCTTGATTTTCAGCATAAATACTTAAGTTCTATGCCATCTGAAGCTAATCGTACAGATCTAAGCCCAAAAGCCAATACCCAAATGAGATCTGAAATTGAGGCTATGCCGCCTTGGTTGCGAAGTCGAGGTATTGGTAAAGCCAGTGAAATCTCAACTGTGCAGCGCATTATTAAGCAGCGCCAGATTCACACCATTTGTGAAGAAGGGCGCTGTCCCAATCGGGGTGAGTGCTATTCCCAAAAAACAGCAACTTTCCTGTTGATGGGGCCAACCTGTACCAGAGCTTGTGCTTTTTGTCAAGTAGATAAAGGTCACGCACCCATGCCTTTAGATCCTCAAGAACCCCAAAAGGTGGCCGAATCAGTGCAGTTGCTCGGTTTGCGCTATGTGGTGCTGACTTCCGTGGCGCGAGACGATTTGGCAGATGGGGGAGCGGGTTGGTTTGCGGCGACAATGGAGGCTATCCGCGAGTTAAATCCCCAGACGCAAATAGAGGTGCTGACACCAGACTTTTGGGGCGGTCAAGGTGATGCAGAGCTTACGCCAGAAGAAAAACAGCATCAACGGATTGCTACGGTGGTGAAGGCAAAGCCGGCTTGTTACAACCACAATATTGAAACGGTGCGACGGCTGCAAGCACCGGTGCGGCGCGGGGCTAAGTACGATCGCACTCTGGCCGTCCTCCAGATTGTCAAACAACTCGACTCCACAATTCCCACCAAATCCGGGATAATGCTGGGACATGGAGAAACGGAAGCCGAAGTAATCGAGACAATGGCAGATTTAAGGGCAGTGGGGTGCGATCGCATCACCTTGGGTCAATATATGCGTCCCTCTCTGGAACACCTGCCGGTGCAGAAGTACTGGACACCGACAGAATTCGATCGTTTGGGTACGATCGCCAGCGAGATGGGTTTTTCTCACGTTCGTTCCGGGCCACTCGTCCGTAGCTCCTACCACGCAGGTGAGAGCGCTTGAGCTAAACTGCCTCAAGGTTTGTCACTTGAGGCACACCTGAGAAATTCACAAATCTTTCTCTGATGTTGTGTTATTGGGGATCGATCTTTGGTATTTGTGGATCAATCACCAAAACCAAATTAGGAGAACAGCCTATGACTGCTAAAGTCCCAAAAACGACTAATGCAACTCGTCCTAGCACAAAAGGCCCCTATCCGTTTCGTACCGCTTGGTTTCTACTGCTGTTAGGTATCAACTTCTTGGTAGCAGCCTATTATTTCCATATTCTGGTATAATCGCGACAATTTGTTTTGCCATCGGTGCTGCTCAGAGCGTGCCTTTGAACAAACCTTGGGGACGAACGAGCAGCACTATTACCATGATGGCTAGTGCTACAGCGAGTTTATATTCTGGCCCTAAAAAGGGAATGTTGAATTGTTGACCGATGCCAGCGGTAACTTCCTGGGCTATACCAATGACGAAAGCACCTGCGATCGCGCCGTAAGGATTGCCAATTCCACCCAAAATTACAGAGGCAAACATCGGCAAGATCAAAAACCATCCCATATTAGGCCGAATTCCCGTAATCAAGCCGTACATACCGCCACCTAAAGCGGTTAAAATGCCCGCGATCGCCCAAGTCCAAATCACGACGCGATCGACATTGATACCAGTGACGCGGGCTAGGTCAACATTATCTGCGACGGCTCGCATCGCTTTGCCAATTTTGGTATTCTGCAATAACAAGTGCAGTGCCACAATTGCTAAAATAGCTAAAATTACGACGACAATCCGGTAGAAAGCGACTTTGACACCGAAAATGTCGATCGCTTCCGCAACAGGCAAAGCATAGGATTGATTGCTACCTCCCCAGATGAAGATAATACCGTTGCGGATAAATAAGGCCAATCCTATGGATAGGATCATTAAAGTGGTAGAAGTAGCACGGCGATCGCGCATCGGCGACCACAGCAGCTTTTCTGACAACACCATTCCAGCTACCGTTACTATCGCACCAAAAATCAGCGCTAGCCAGATATTTACTCCACTCGTATTTACTACCCAAGCGAGATAAGCTCCCAGCGTCATAAAGTCACCGTGAGCGAAGTTGGCTAGCCGCAAGATTCCATAGGTCAGCGTTAAACCGACTGCTGCTAGGGCAATGATACTGCCGACGGCAATCCCATTTACAAACAGTTGTGCAATTTGTTGTACGTCCATTTTTTGATTTGTAACCTTTACCCAGTCCTATCGCTTTGATAGATTGTCTCCCAACACAACTGGTTTGAAAAGCTTCATATTTTGAAAGCCGATAAAAATGCTGCGAAATCTCAGAAAAGCAGACTGACTGGCTTCATACAAGCGCACTTGCCTACTTTCAGCTTTGTCTGACCCGAAGAAAATATTAATTTTTTTGTTTCTGCTTGACTCTCCAGTCCAGGGGAGGGTTTATCTTAGTATTGTCAGTTTCGCTTAAAACGTAATCTACCTCATTGTGTAAGTCTTGTCTAAGAGGTAAAGTTATGTCACTCAAAAAAAGATTATTAATCGCTCTTGTAAGCACTGGTGCTGGTGTCACCACAACATTAGCTAGTAGCTACTTTACATCGGGAACTGTAGCATTGCCAATAAAAGGTGCAAATTCCCCATTGCCTGGAAATATGATGAATTGCCGGATGCAAACTACAGGTTTAGCATCGACAGGGATGGGTATGATGTCGTCGATGCAGGTGCAAAATGAGTTTGATTACCTCAGCAAAATGATTCCTCATCACGAAGAAGCGATTGCTACAGCCAAACTTCTCAAAGCCGGGACAAATCGCCCTGAAATGAGAAAATTTGCTGACGATATTATCCGCGTTCAGAGTGCCGAAATCGAAAAAATGCAGGCATGGCTGAATCGATGGTATCCATCTCAGAAAGCTGAAGTACAATATATGGCGATGATGCGAGATCTAACTAATCTCAAAGGAGACGCTTTAGATCGAGCATTCTTAGAAGATATGCGGATGCACCACATGGGTGCCATTATGATGTCGCAACGTCTTTTAATCGGTAATCTAGCTCAACACAACGAGGTGAAAACACTCGCACAAGAAATCCGCACTGCTCAACGTAACGAAATTCATCAAATGCAAGCTTGGTTGCAAACCTGGTTTGGTAATACAACCATGATGAGACATCGCAATTACCCCGCCGGTACAAACAATCCCACCAATCGTCCGTTTGGTATGGGTGGAATTGGCATATAAAATTTCAAGCGAGCGAACGAGGTAAGGGCGATCGTATCTATTTGATTTTCACAAAAAAAGGAGAATTTTATGGCTCTAGAATTGACAGTTCCTTCTATGGCTTGTTCTGTTTGTGCAGACAAGATTACCAAAGCCGTGCAAAAAGTCGATCCAAATGCTCAGGTGCAAGCCGATCCCAAATCTAAGATAGTTAGCATTCAAACGCAGCACGCTGAGACAGAAATTAAACACGCGATCGTTCAAGCAGGTTATCCAGTCGCCTAAATTAATTAAAAGTTAAAAATTTATAATGTAAATATTAAGTACATTGTGGAATTTTTAACTTTTAATTCGTTTCTAAAAAGAATAAAATAAAAAACAAAATAAGGTTATTGTCTAGATTGATATCCCGTTAGAAATACCAGTCACATAACCTACCATGAAAATAAAAACTAACCTTGTCATTCAGATGATCGCTTTGGGATTTTTATTAAAAATATGTTAAGGCTAGGTATAACTCTGCATAAAAAATATTTAATAAAACTTTCTCAAACAAAAAAGGTGGTAAACTATGAAAACAGAGTATCTACGATTAGAAGGAATGGGCTGTGCTGCTTGTGCGTCTAACATTGAACAAGCCATCAAATCTGTACCGGGAGTTATGGACTGTAACGTTAACTTCGGGATGGAACAGGCTACTGTTAAGTATCATCCGCAGCGCACAAGTTTAGAAAATATTCAACAGGCTGTAGCTGACGCAGGATATACAGCACAACCGCTGCAAGAACTGGGAACTGGTGAAGACGATCGCGAAAAAACATCCCGCCAAAAAGAACAGCAAATATTGCAACGTAAAGTGATAGTAGCGGCAATTATCAGCATTATATTGCTCGTCGGTTCCCTCCCAGCAATGACCGGCTTACATATAGCATTTCTACCGAAATTTTTGCACAATGCTTGGGTGCAATTAGGATTGACAACGCCAGTGCTATTATGGTGCGGTCAATCTTTTTTCAGAGGAGCTTGGAAATCTGTAAAACGTCGTATTGCGGATATGAATACTCTGATTGCTCTCGGTACAGGTGCAGCATATTTACATTCCTTGGTTGCGACTGTTTTACCGCAATTATTTGTAGAACCAGAAGAACCTGGCTTACAACCTGATGTTTATTACGAAAGCACCGCCATTATTATTACGTTAATTTTGTTAGGAAGATTTTTGGAAAGTCGCGCCAGGGGACAAACATCAGAAGCTATTCGCAAATTGATGGGTTTGCAAGCAAAAACCGCTCGCGTGATTCGCGCAGGACAAGAAGTAGATGTTCCCATTGCTGAAGTTACAGTTGGTGACATTATTATAGTTCGGCCTGGTGAAAAAATTCCCGTTGATGGAGAAGTGATTGAAGGTAGCTCAACGGTAGACGAAGCAATGGTGACAGGAGAAAGTTTCCCCGTGAGCAAACATTCGGGGGATGAAGTAATTGGAGCGACAATAAACAAAACTGGTAGTTTTAAATTCCGTGCATCGCGAGTAGGAAAAGATACTGTTTTGGCTCAAATTGTCAAATTAGTACAACAAGCTCAAGGTTCTAAAGCACCCATTCAAAGATTAGCCGATCGCATTACAGGATGGTTTGTGCCGACTGTAATTGCCATTGCGATCGCAACCTTCATTATCTGGTTTAGTCTCATAGGCAACTTGACACTAGCTTTAATGACTGCTGTCGGCGTCTTAATTATTGCTTGTCCTTGCGCGTTGGGTTTAGCTACACCCACTTCCGTGATGGTGGGAACCGGTAAAGGTGCAGAAAACGGCATTTTAATTAAAGGTGCAGATAGTCTGGAACTCGTCCATAAAATTGAAACCATTGTATTCGATAAAACTGGTACTCTCACAGAAGGAAAACCAACTGTAACAAACTACGTGACGGTTTTAGGAACTGCTCACAGCAACGAAATCAAACTTTTGCGATTGGCAGCTGCTGTAGAACGTTATTCAGAACATCCTTTAGCAGAAGCAATTGTTAATTATGCCAAAGCTCAAGGCGTTGATTTTCCGCTCCCAGAAGCTGAAAATTTTCAAGCAATTGCTGGGAGTGGTGTGCAAAGTATTGTTTCTGGAAGACTTGTACAAATAGGTACGCAGCGCTGGATGCAAGAACTGACGATCGATACTGCAAATTTTGACGTGCCTTTGCAAAATTATCAAGCGCAGTGGGAAGGAACTGGTAAAACAGTTGTTTGGATAGCCGTAGATGGAGAAGTGCAAGGATTAATAGGTATTGCCGATACTCTCAAAGTTTCTTCAGCTAACGCTATAAAAGCGCTGCAAAAGCTAGGTTTACAAGTAGTTATGCTGACAGGAGATAATCGAAAAACATCTGAAACGATCGCACATGATTTAGGGATCGATCGAGTCTTTGCGGAAGTGCGTCCCGATCGAAAAGCAACTGTTATTCAATCTCTTCAAGCAGAAAACAGTCACAGGATTTCTAATTCAAAATCCGTATTATCACGTAGACTTTTGGGAAGGAAGCAAAATCCTAAATCTGTTGTAGCAATGGTGGGAGATGGAATTAACGATGCACCTGCACTAGCTCAAGCCGATGTAGGCATTGCGATCGGTACTGGTACAGATGTAGCGATCGCAGCTAGCGATATCACACTAATTTCTGGAGATTTACAAGCGATTGTCACAGCTATTCAACTCAGTCGCGCCACCATGCAAAATATTCGTCAAAATCTCTTCTTTGCCTTTATTTATAACGTCGCTGGTATTCCCATTGCGGCTGGTGTTCTTTTTCCCATTTTTGGTTGGCTACTCAATCCCATTATTGCTGGCGCAGCAATGGCTTTTAGTTCCGTTTCTGTTGTGACTAACGCACTGCGCTTGCGAAACTTTCAGCCGAAAAGCATTTAGTAGGGTACGTTAATGTGGTGTAACGCACCTGAAGCTCGATCGAGTCTTTTGGGTTTATGCTGAAAAATGTTTGTTTCTGTTACGGATAGGTGAATGGTGAGTTACGGCACGGCAACTTAATTATTACTTGAAAGTGTTGAAATCATCGCCCGTGCCTAACCAATCCTACAATTAAATAAGTTTTTTTTCAAAAAACCTAAGATAACAAACATTTTCAACCATAAATCCAAAAGAGCAAAATCAGATTATTTCCCTTACCTTTCCTCACCCCAACTACGCAATTGCAAATAAATCAACAACAGCGTTACTACCAGCAAAACAGTTGCCGCCGCAGCTGCATAGCCAAAATCAAATTGGCCAAATGCTTGGTCATAAATATAGTAAACTAGCAAATTAGTAGAGTTTAAAGGCCCGCCACCAGTAATAACATAAACTTGCTCAAAACTTCGCAGTGTAAAAATAGCCGCAGTCACGGTAGCGAAAACAAGAGTAGGACGCAAACCGGGCAAAGTAATATGCCAAAATTGTTGCCAGGAATTCGCGCCATCTAACTCGGCTGCTTCGTAAAGTTGTTGTGGAATTGCTTGCAGTCCCGCTAGAAACACTACCATATTGAAACCGATTTGTTTCCAGCTACTTAATAAAATCAATACAGGCATTGCCCAAGTTGTGCTACTCAGCCAGGGAATTGGTTGAATACCGATCGCATTCAGAAACCCATTAACTGGCCCATCGGTTTGAAACAGCCACCGAAATCCCAATCCAACTGCAACTAGAGAAGTAATGGAGGGGATGAAATAAGCAGTTCGCAGTATACCCCGCCATTTTAAGCTGCGATTCAACAATACAGCCAATCCTAAAGGAACAACTAAGCTGGGAATGACCGTGGCAACGGTAAAATAAGCTGTGTTAGCCACAACTTGCCAAAAATCTGGGGTCACGATTAAGCGCCAGTAGTTCCGCAATCCCACCCAGCGAGTACCGGCTTGAGTAAAGTTACCTGCTGTAAAGCTTAAGTAAAACAGGTAGGCGATCGGCCACAGGACAAACACACCGAGTAAAATCAGTGCGGGAGCTAAAAAAATCCATGCCGCGATCGCATCGTTGTCCAACCAAGATTTACCATATACTTTTGGCCTCAGCAAAGTTTCCTCCCAGTTGCTATGACTGCTAATCCCATATCAGTTGATTCTACCCCCAGTCTCATTTCGCCCGATGTTCCGCTCGATCGCTCAATCCCAGCCGTACCTTTAAAATTAGGTATCATGGCTTCTGGGAATGGTAGTAACTTTGAGGCAGTTGCAGAAGCGATCGCATCTGGAGAACTCAATGCCAAAACACAAGTATTGATTTACAATAATCCCGACGCCAAAGTCGTCGCCAGAGCAGAACGTTGGGGTGTTCCTTCTATCCTCCTCAATCACCGAGATTATCAAAAGCGAGAAGATTTGGATGCCAAAATTGTGGAGACTTTCCAGCAATTCGGCGTTGAGTGGGTTATCATGGCGGGTTGGATGCGAATTGTTACCCCGGTATTAATTGATGCTTTTCCCAATCGGTTGATTAACATTCATCCCAGCTTGTTACCCAGTTTTCGGGGTGTCCGCGCTGTCGAACAAGCTCTCGCTGCTGGTGTAAAAATTACTGGTTGTACAGTTCACCTAGTCGTCCCGGAAGTGGATAGCGGCCAGATTTTGATGCAAGCTGCCGTACCGATACTGCCAAATGATACTTCGGAAACGTTGCACGGGAGAATACAGGTACAGGAACATCGGATTTTACCGAAAGCGATCGCGTTAGCTGCCAAAATGTATCAATAAAAAAGCAAGGGAGAGGGAAGCAGAATTTTGAATGAGTTACTTTTAGCTACCGACTGCTGCAATCATTACACTGCTCGATTTAATCACCGCGAAGACTTCTTTTCCCTTCTTTAACCCCAGTTTGTCCGCCGATGTACGAGTAACAATCGATACTAGCTCTACTCCCGGTGCGATCTCCAGCGTAACTTCCGCATTCACGCTCCCTTTGACAATTCGTTTCACTTTTGCTGTCAAGAGGTTGCGGGCACTGATTTGTACAGACTGTAACGTTGCTGTATTGATTGACTCGTTCGCGACGCTCGCCGAAGGTATCGCTTCTTCTGCTTCTTCCTCTAAATCCTCGGAAAAATCGATCGCGTTGACATCAAACGGGGCAGAGGAAAGCGATTTCCCCATCTGACGGATCATTTCTCGCAAGATTTCTGTTTTAGTGCGCTGGGTCTGCTGGCTCATCTGTTCCAGAATTCGCCGCTCTTCATCTGAGGATTGGAAAGTGATCCAGCCTTGCTCTTTTCTTGGCATTTTTTGATACCAAATATGTTGGTATAAAGTTGGTATGATAGCCCGATGGTTATATATTCTAGCGGTAAATCGATGTTCGATTTCCCCAATCTAACCATACCAACCCTACCTTCCCAACTCAAGTCTGATGAAACGAAGACGCATTATCGCCGTTCTGAGCGGATTTCTAGGAACTCTCCTGCTAGCGATCGGCTTGAAGGTACTCATACCCGTTCCAGCGAACGCGCAGTCTACCACGCTTCTAATTGGAGCCGCAGCTAGTTTGCAAAATGCCCTGCAACAACTCGATCCCCTCTTTGAATCTGCCAATCGAGGCATTACAGTCAACTACAATTTCGCCGCCTCTGGGCCGCTGCAACAGCAAATCGAGCAGGGCGCACCGATCGACCTATTCATTTCTGCGGCAAATAAACAAATGGATACATTGCAGCAGAAAAATTTGATCGTAACCGATACTCGTCGCAACTTACTAACCAACAGCTTAGTTCTGGTAGTACCCAGCAACTCGACATTACAGCTGACAAACTTCCGGCAATTAACCGACTCAAACATCAAAAAGATTTCCGTTGGAGAGCCACGTAGCGTCCCGGCTGGGCAATACGCAGAAGAAGTGTTTAAAAATTTGGGAATTTTAGCACAAGTGCAACCCAAGCTCGTATATGGCAACTCAGTTCGGAATGTTTTAGCAAGTGTAGAAAGCGGTAACGCAGATGCCGGAATTGTTTATGCCACTGATGCCAAAATTTCTAACCAGGTGAAACAAGTAGCAATTGCTCCCAGTAACCTGCACTCTGCGATCGTTTATCCAATGGCAGTAATTACAGCCAGCCGCAATCAGCAAGCTGCTCGTACCTACGCTCAATTCTTAACGAGCGGACAAGCTCAAGCTGTATTTAGGCGATACGGTTTCGGCATTGCTCGATAGAAACTGACCGATTCAATTATAGTTGGCTCAAAGGAATTGCAGGTTTCACATGAAGCTAGCTACTTCATTCCCTCCTGACACTTTTTATTGATATACCTCGTTGTTATGACTGCCGATCTTTCCCCGTTATGGATTTCGCTGAAAACCGCAGGGCTTGCAACCATTGCCATATTCTTTACAGGGATTGCAGCTGCCTACTGGATGTTGGGTTATCGAGGACGGTGGAAGTCAGTCATTGAGGGCATTTTTGTTTCGCCGTTGATTCTGCCGCCTACTGTTGTGGGCTTTATATTACTGGTGTTGTTTGGCAAAAACGGGCCGCTGGGTCACTTAACGGCTCAGTTTGATTTCACAGTCGTCTTTAGCTGGTACGCGGCAGTTATTACGGCGACAGTTGTGGGTTTTCCCTTGATGTACAAAACCGCATTAGGGGCATTTGAGCAAGTCGATCGCAGTTTGCTGCAAGTGGCCCAAACCCTCGGCGCATCTAAGGCACGCATTTTTTGGGGCGTGTTGCTGCCACTTTCCGCCCCTGGCATTCTGGCGGGAACAATGCTGGGATTTGCGCGAGCGTTAGGAGAATTTGGCGCAACGTTGATGTTAGCAGGAAATATTCCCGGTCAAACTCAAACCATTCCAATGGCAATTTACTTTGCGATGGAAGCAGGGGCTATTAATGAAGCTTGGCTGTGGGTAATCGCGATCGTGACGATCTCGCTATCCGGGATCGTAGCGGTAAACTTATGGCAAAAGCAATACGAGCGCAAGATTAAAGGGAAGTTTGGAATTGTTGAAGCCAATGAACCTGTTAATGGCAGGAATAGAACCACTGAACTTGCTGAGATCGTGCCACTGGCTGGACTCCAGACACCCCAGTTTGAGGGAGGATTGTTAGTTGATATTGAGAAACAGCTAGCCAACTTTACACTCAAAACTACCTTTACGGCTGACGAAGAAACTTTAGGGTTACTGGGTGGATCTGGTTCTGGCAAAAGTATGACACTTCGCTGTATTGCTGGAGTAGAAACACCGACCAAAGGACGAATTGTCTTGAACGGTCAGACTTTGTTTGATTCCGAAAAGCGGATCGATGTCCCCAGTCATGAGCGCAAAGTCAGTTTGGTGTTTCAAAACTATGCCTTGTTTCCTCATATGACCGTTGCCCAAAATATTGCTTTTGGCTTGCAGCGTTTAGCAAAACGATTGCGATCGCAACGAGTGAATCAACAACTGGCTTTACTACAATTAGAGGGATTAGGCGATCGTTATCCCCATCAACTTTCAGGCGGACAGCAACAAAGAGTTGCCTTGGCAAGGGCGCTAGCAACCGAACCGGAAGCCTTATTACTCGACGAGCCATTTTCGGCACTGGATACTTATCTTCGCAGTCAAGTCGAGCGTCAATTGATCGAAACCTTGTCTACCTATTCGGGTGTAACGTTGTTTGTAACCCATAATTTAGAGGAAGCCTATCGGGTCTGTGAAAAATTGATGGTGATGTCAGGTGGGAAACCGATCGCTTTTGATTACAAACATCAAATTTTTGAACATCCTCGTACTATTCGCGTTGCACAACTGACGGGATGCAAAAACTTTTCTCGTGCTACTGCGGTCGGAGTGGATGAGATCGACGCGATCGATTGGGGCGTTACCTTACAAGTCCTGGAAGCAATTCCCGATGACCTGGCAGATGTGGGTATTCGTGCCCATCAAATTAGTCTTATACCTAATGCTGATTCAAATTTGAATAATACGTTTCCGTGCTGGTTAGCTTCAACCAGTGAAACACCACACCGAATGACACTTTTCCTCAAGTTAAATGCGGCACCTCAAAACGCCCAGGATTACCATGTGCAGGCAGAAATTTTCAAAGAGAAGTGGCAAGCAATCAAGAATCATCCGTTTCCTTGGTATGCTCGCTTCGATCCCCTCCGTCTAATTTTAATGGTTGACTAAGCCCAGATCGACAACGGTGCAAAACTCTCTATCCTCTTTAAATTAAGGCTTACTTCGTAAGCTTTTCCCTCTTCCCTCTTCTCGACGCCCTAGCTATATTATGCCGCTGGCTTATGTTTTGCTAATTTCAACGCAGACAATAACAAAACTGTACCCAGAATTAGATACAGCAAAGAGTTTGATACAAACCTTAACAAATTACTACCAATAAATGCACCTAAAATTGATCCTAAAGCCATTGAAAAAATCAATCTACCTTCTGATTCAATCTGCTTTAGCCGTTGCTGGCTTCTGTATTTGAATAGACCCATCATAATTGTTGGAATACTGATCGCAAGGCTCAAACTACCCGCCAATTTAATCTCAACTCCAAACAGCAAAATAATTGTCGGTATAATCAACTCACCGCCTGCCACACCTAGCATACTGCTGAATATGCCGATCGCAATTCCCGCTGCAAACGCAACGCTGATTTTCAATAGACTTGGTAGTTGCAAACTCCCAAAACTGAAGATGATATTATGCCCTATCAATACCAAGCTTATAAAAATTAGAAAAACTACGACAACTCGATTTAACGCTCGTTCGTTAATTCGGGTTGCATAGTGAACCCCAACATAAGAACCGATGAGAGAGCCTGCCAGAATATTGACGATCCCTACCCAATGTGCTGCAACATTATCAAGGCCAATAACGCCATTCCGAAAAATGAACGAGAATATAACTGTTACAAGGCTCACGATGAGATTAATAACGATCGCTTGTAGGGTGCGATAGTTAAATACACTCAGTAGAATCGGTAAGCGGAACTCTGCACCACCCAAACCGATTAGCCCACCAAGAACCCCGACCAAAGCACCCCAAGCAAACGCCGAGATATTCCGCATTGACATATGCACACCTACAACAGAGACATTATGAATGGTTTACTTTGAAGGTGATGGGATCGACTTAGGCATCATTGGTTTTCACTGTCTCAGATGTAGCCTTCGGCTGCTCCTTGCGGGTTTTATATGATGCCCGCAAATTACCAATAATATAAATTGCTGAAACCCTTGTTTTAAAAGGCTTTGTAATTATGGCCAATTGGCAGGACATTTTATTACTCAGTCTTTGCGTTCAAAGCGATCGAACGATCTAATCGACGGCAATCATCACATCTGATGACTTGATTACTGCGTACACTTCTTTCCCTGCTGTCAGTCCCAAGCTTTCCGCCGATGCTTTGGTAATAATCGCTGTCACTTCGACTCCAGAAGAGATTTCGACTATCACTTCATCGTTAACTGCGCCTGTGACTATAGATTTCACGGTTCCCTTCAGAGCATTGCGAGCGCTAACTTTCATAATTTTATCCTCAATTACAAACTCTGGAATATAAAGAAACACGACAATTTAGTGATTAGAAGGGCAGGAATCAAAAGCTATGCCCGATCGCTAATCACCAGTTATTGTTGTATTTGATAGCCACTATTTTTGGCAATATGTTAATTATACTTGCTTTAGTTTCATAGTCTTTCTCTGCTATGTAAATTCAGAATTCCGAATATTTCGCCCAAAATGCTCGATTGAGGGAATTTATCGCGCAACAGCATCCCGAACTTTGTAATAATTTGAAACAAATTAGGCTATCACCTTATGTTCAAATTATGTAAGGCTTGCTGAATTTACAAAAACGATTAAGAAAAGACAGGATGCCTACCCCACAAGAATTTTTGGAAATGTCTAATGCTCTAAACTAGAGCACCAGTCCAGTAGAATAAATTGACGAAATGAATAAAATATGTGTTGTGTACGGGCGTTCGCGTAGCGTGCCGGAGGCATTAGCATTCGGGCTACAATGTATTGCACAAAACGCTAGATTTTCTGCCCGAATGCTTCGCCCAGCCGAGGTTTCTATCGGCAACACACCTTATTTCTTTTGTCAACCAGTTTTACTGGACTGACGCTCTAGGGCCATCACTTGTAGATTAAGGATGTTCCTGACAATCGTCATGGCGATCGACTACTTTTAAGAAGGCTAAATTAGCGATCGCATTCACGGAATGAACCGCGTTGGCAGGCATGGCAACAAATACACCCGGTTCTAGCGCGATCTCCTGTCCTTCCAATGTGAAAACTCCTTGTCCTTCAATGACCGTAATAAATCCATCATGGGAGGAGGTATGGCTGTTTAAAACAGTTCCTGCTTTCAAGCAAACTAAGATTGCTTGGCGTTTTTCGTCTTTAGTAACAATCTGGCGGCGTACCCCTGAGTCTCCATATTCAATTAGATCGCGCAGTTGAGTAGCGAATCCAACAAGTTTTGTTGTGGAAGTAACCATGATATGAACCTCTCAATACAGTACAAATCGATTTGACCTATTTCTGGCTTATGCACCAGTTTCGACTTCAAAGTAGATGTTTTTCTTGTCTCCGGGAATAACCTCTATTCTGCTGCTTTGGGTCACGCGATACAAATATTCGCTGATTTTTTCCATGTTGCCAACAATGTTCCAGTAGGTTTCACCATCAGGGCAAAAAATCCTCAGTGTTGGCACATCTTGATTTGTGGTCAGTGACCACTGGCATTGAGTCAAGACCGTTTGCGTGATGCGATCGCAACCTGCATAGAAATGGTTGCTCACAGCTTCCTGAAGTTGTAACAGTAAGTCTCGATCTAGAGATGTGTAAATCGGAGCCAGATCGTCGGGAGGAAGAATGAACGTTTTCATAAGTAACTCGCTCAAAAGTATTAAACTCGATTAATTCTGTGAGATTTTATTCAACAACCTTACAAGGGGTAGGATGTGGCCGATCGCTATTGGGGCAAGTTTGTAAATCTTGCTGGATTAAGTTATCTCGAACAACTTGGTGAGACTTATCTGTTGCTTCTAACCCAATCCAGGCTGAAATTTTATTACTGTCAAAGCCAACTTCCCGACGATCGCCAACTTGTATGAGCGGACGACGAATCAATAGAGGATCGTCGATCATCGATTTTAAGGCAGTTTCTGCATCCAATTGTGCTGGAACAATCTTCCCTGATTTAATGGAAGGTGCAGTGTAATTAAACCATTCTGTAACTGGCAAATTCCCAAAAAATGGCCTTAGTGTTTCAACAGTCCAGGATTGAGTCAATAAATTATAAGCTTCAACCGTATGCCCTGCTGCTGACAACAATGCTTTTTGCTTTTTGTTGTTGATACAGCCTGGTTTTTCATAAAAGATAACAGTTGTCATTTGATTTCCTCCTCAATGATATTTACAAATGCTTACGCTTTTTTATGCATCGCACGTCAAGCCAGAAGAATTTGTTAATTTGGGAATATTAATTGTGCAAAATGAATGAGAACTTAACTTCTTGGTTAACTTTGTCCGGCTTTGTCGAAATACAAGGAAGTGCTGCATAATTTCAAAAAAACGACGTTTATCGAAAATACCTCCCATTAAAGTTTCTATTTCACCGTGTCCTAGAAAACGAATATCTTCTCCATTAACTGAGCGAATGGGAATAAACTGTTTCCATTGGCTGGTGAGCGTACCAATACGAGACTGTGTTCCATTAGAAAGCACCAGCAACTCATTGAACGAAAAAAATTTGGGCAGGTGAGCTTGATACTCTTGAAGTTGTAAACAAGCGGCTCGCAGTGACCATGCTTTTTCCCCCGCATGAACACCATGAAATACTACTAATGGTAATCCATTAATAAAGACAACCAGATCCAGGAAATGCTGATAGTCTCCTTCAATTACAGGAAAAGAGTAGATCGCTAACCAATCGTTGTTCAAGAGATTGGAAAAATCTAACAATTGCAAGGTTGTCGGTCTACTGGCATCGGTTCCTGAAGAGTTTATTTTTATACCATCCAATAATTGCAGATGCCATTGACGGTTCTGTTGCATTATCGGTATGGAGCGATTTGCTGTTAATTGATAAAGGAGACTTTCAATCTGCTGAGGTGAGACATCCGGGTTGATTCGCTGCATTGCCTGACAAAAGCGATCGCTCAGGATGCCGTTGCAATAACTTCGCAAAATTGCCTGATGTCGTCCTGAAACAATATCTGATTGCAACAAAACAGTATAGCCTAACACCTCGAACCAGGTCAGAATACGTTCTACACTCGGTTCAATAGTCTTAGAGGGCTTCAGCCACGAAGGGACAGAATCTCTAGTGCGATTGACTGTGTTTTTGGGCGATCGATTCATGAATTCCAAAAAGCGCTAATGGCAATACAGCTAGTTTTTATTGTTTACCAACTATATTGGTATCACACGCCAATTTTGATTCGCATTTAGCAATTAGGGATGTACTCGCACACGGTAACCCAGCTACAGTCAAGGTTTCAAATTTCTTTTGGGTCAGGGTACGAGTATTTTTAGGGCAGGCGTAACTATTCTTGTTATTTTCATAAATACTACTGTCGAGTTATTAAGTTTCTAGTTCTAGAGTGGGTTCCAAATTAGCTGTAATACTTTGGAAAAGTTGCAAAGCGGCTTCTAAGTCTTCCGCAATTTCAGAAGCCAAAACATCCGGTGTGGGAAGGTTGTCCGAGTCTTCTAAACTTTCATCCTTGAGCCAGAAAATATCCAGGCTGACTTTATCCCGTTGCATTAGCTCTTCATAACTAAAAGCTTTAAATCGTTCAGTTTCTTGACGGTTATGGCGATTTTCGGCATGAAAGCACTGGATAAAGTCTTGCAGGTTTTCGGCACGTAGGGGATTAGTTTTCAGGGTGAAATGCTGGTTGGTTCTAAAGTCGTAAATCCAGAGGTTTTTTGTCCAAGGGTCAGCGCTGGCGGGTTTGCGATCGAAAAATAAAACATTCGCTTTCACCCCTTGAGCGTAGAAAATCCCTGTAGGCAATCTCAGGAGGGTGTGTACGTCGCATTCGTGCAGTAATTTTTTCCGAATCGTTTCTCCTGCACCGCCTTCAAAAAGCACGTTATCAGGCACGACAACGGCAGCTTTTCCGTTAATTTTTAACAGGGTTTTGACGTGCTGGAGGAAGTTTAATTGTTTGTTGGAAGTAGTCGCCCAAAAGTCATCCCGGCGATAAACTATTTTCTCTTTATCGGCTTTACCATCATCGTTGAAAACCGTGATGCTGCTTTTTTTGCCAAATGGGGGGTTAGTTAAGATTAATTCAAACCTATCGCCTGGGTCTGCCATTAAGCTATCTTTGGCTTCAACCGGGCTTTCATCGCCGCTAATCCCGTGTAAATGCAGGTTCATCGCACACAGGCGCACGACTCCATCCGCCACATCGTAGCCTTTAAAGGTCTGATGTCTGAGAAACTGCTTTTGACCTTTATCGAGTTGGTAATGCTTGTTAAGGTAGTCGTGAGCGATGAGGAAAAAGCCACCCGTACCGCAAGCGGGGTCACAAATACGCTGTCCAGATTGGGGACGCATGACTTCTACAAGGGCTTTAATTAACGGTCTGGGGGTGAAATATTGCCCCGCCCCGTTTTTGGTGTCTTCGGCGTTCTTTTGCAGCAGTCCTTCGTAAATTTCCCCTTTTACGTCGATATCTAACCCAATCCAAGTTTCTGAGTTAATCAGATCAATCAGTCGTTTTAGTTTGGCAGGGTCTTGAATTTTGTTTTGGGATTTCCGGAAAATTACGCCTAAAAGTCCTTTTTCTTTGCCTAAGTTTTCTAGGGTATGGCGATATTGAATTTCTAAAGCGTCGCCATCTTTTAACCGTAATGTTTCCCAGTCGTATTGTTTGGGAATAGTGGAAGTTTTGCCCAAGGGTGGGGGGAGTTGGGCTTGTTAATCTACCATTTTTAGAAATAACAAATAGGTAAGCTGTTCTACATAGTCGCTATAACTTACCCCGTCATCTCGGAGGACGTTGCAGTAATTCCAAAGTTTTTGAACGATGGTAGATGATATGTTACTCATGTTTTTAAAATAACAGCTAGCTTTGATTGTTTGATGAAGGTTGGGGAATTTGGTCTGCGGTTAAAGTGACGACTTTTCCATCTTGCCAAATGCTAATTGATTCCCCTAGCTTACGATGCCTTTCTATTGCTTTAGCGACAGCAGTTTTCACGCCCGCATCAATTTTTTGATGGAGTTCTGTTAGGGGAATTTGGGGGTGATTTTCAGAGGGTGATTTGATTCCAGATGGCGGGTTCATAAATTATTATTTCTTGGTTGTTTCCTAATGCAGCAACTAATTGAGGGCTAGTCCCAGAATTATCGTAGACTATCCAAGTATCGCACAGGGGAAAATACAAGTCAGTGAGGTTTTTCCGTCCCCGTTCATAGCGACGGCGGATGGTGTCTTCTGGGATATTATGACCCCCACTTTCTACCCGTCTGCGGACTCGTGCGATCGCTAATTCCGGGCTTTGTAACCAAAAGTAAATTAAGTTAATCTGATACCCTTGATTTTTACAGTCTCTCAAAAAACGGGCATAACTGCGAGTTGCTAAAGTGCTTTCAAAAGCAAAATCAACTCGATCATTAACTAAAGTTGCCAGTCTTTCTAACATTAATCGTCCGGCTTGAATGGCGACGGATTCAGGATTAAAGGGAGAAAGTCCCGCCGCAATTTCATCGGCGTTGACATATTCAAAAACTTGGAGGAAATAAGGGATAATTTGCAGGGCTGATGTGGTTTTACCTGAACCGTTTGCCCCACCAATTACGTACAAATTTGGCATTATTCTAAAGGTAATTCTAATTGGATGCTTGATTGAGTTTTTGATTGAGTCTTTCTTTTAGTTTTAGTTGTTGTTTGTTTAGCTTTTTCGGCTTTGATGCGTTCTAGCAGTTTTTCGGCGGGTTCGTCGTTGGGGTCTTGGGGGACGAGTTTGCCTTCAAATGCTTGTTTTAAGATGCTTTGGCGAAGTTTTTCAGCACGTTTGAGGTTGGAGTTTATGGTTTTTTCGAGTTGGTCAATTACAGATAAATGGCGTTCAACTTCATTAATTATCTGCTCCATCTCTTGCAATGGTGCAATAGGAATACGAATACAACGTATACGGTCTTGACCTATATTCCTCATAGACTCTTGATTACCTGTCGAAAGTCGTTCAATGTCATTTCTTCCTTGGCGACTTCGGAGAGTAAATAAAATCCATTTTGATGAGAGTTCCACAAAATAAAATCTTAAAATTTTATCACTTAGCATAACTCTTAGGTTTACTTTTTTAGCGATTACACAGGCTCCTACAAGCTCAATTGTATTTGCCCTACTAAATAAAAAATCTCCTTCTCTTACAAACAATTCAGGATTTATTCTAGATTGCTCCGTACAAGTTTTACTCTCTAACTCATTAAATTCTCCCCAGGTTACTGCACTAACCTTTATAACTCCTACCGCTTCTGGTGAAGGAGGATTTTCATTTTCACATTTGAAGCTTTTACCTGCTTTTATATCAAATAAGACTGTATCTAAACTCGCCCAACACCACCCATCAGGTAATTCAGGTAAATCAGAGGTATCGGGTGCAATGGGTTCTTTATATTTCAGCTTCCAACTGTCATCCTTGGGGGTTTTTCCCTGTGCTTTCATTTTCGCCAGTTGTTCGGCTTCCCACTTCTCCCGTCGCTGCTTGAGGATGCGATCGCATAAAATTGAAGCTGGTTCTAATTTCCCTTGATTTGCTTCCCGCCATTCTTTAGTTAAATTTCCTTCAACTGCGGCTTTTAACACCGCCTGACGGTAGCGTTTTAATTTGGCTTTTAGCTTTTTAAGTAACTCTACCCCTGCATCAAGTTCAGTGAATAGTTCCTCAATTTTGGCAACGATGCGATATTGTTCAAGAAGCGGAGGAAGGGGAACCAAAACTTCTTTAATATCTTCAATATGAAAATTCTTAATTACTCCAGCTTTGATAGTTTTTTGAATATCAATGTTATCAATGTAATTATCTAAAGCGAAGGAAAGGAAATCAGAAGATAAATACTGATGAAACGGCTTTATTAAAGCCACACTAACAAATAAACTAAATTTTTTATCAGTTTTTACTACTGCTGTTCTGCCAATAGTTCCACTCTTTGTTATTAGAATATCAAAGGGTTCTGGATTACATCTGTCGATTAATTTGAGATGTTCTTCCTGGGAAATATATTTGCACTTAGCAAAGTGAATTTTTTTATCGTAAATATCTTTTACTGATAGAAAAGGAATCCCAGACGGCAAATAAGTTGGTGTTTTATGTGCGCCATCCGTAATTTTTATGCTAATATCCTCTAATTTTACCCACACCCAACCTTTCGGCAACTCATACAAATCCTCACCCATTACGCTGCTAACACCTCATTCAACTCATCCAAAATATCCATTAAATCATTCCCAAATAATTGATAACCCTTAAACGCTTCTTGGGGCATTTCCTGTAAATCTTCTACCTCAATCCGCACACTGGTAATAATATGCTCCTTAATTTTTTCCAACCAACTCACCTGCTCAGACGTAAAGTTTTTACCCATTAACCACTGTTGAAACTTCTCCTCAACCGTCACCGAGTAAGGTTCTAACGTCTCCGTTTCCCCCATCGCAAAACGTACCAGAGAAATAATATCCGTCAACAGCTTTTGTACCCCTGCACCCCTCACCTTATCCGCTTCCAACTGCGCGTAGGCTTGCCATACTTTCTCAGGTGTCAGGTTGCAGGGTGGACGTTCTAGGGCATTCGCTAACTGCTTAATCTGCTCATAGGTTAACCGTCGCTGACCGTAAGGCTGATTATACAGAATTTGCAGAGCGGTAATTTCATCTTTTTTAGCCTCAAGACATTGGCGAAAAGTCTCCACTGTCGCCATTGCCTTATCTCTAGCACTAATATCAAATCCCGCTGATAAGATTAGATCCTGAGTGACAGTATCAATAATCTGCTCGTTTTTACTCTTAATCTCCTTGAGCAAATTCCGAAACTGAGGATTATCAAACGGTTGACAAGCTTGATTAATTAACACCTCAGCCGCTTGCTGTTGTTGTGCTTTTGTTGGCTTTGCAGTCTGAAATTGCTTCACCGCTTGTTCAATTTGTATATCTGGGTCGAGAGCATCGAGTAAATCTCTAGTAATCTGTTGAATAGACTTAGCCCCAGCAACGCTTTTTAATTCCGTGCGTTCATCCGCATTCAATTTTTTATCAAACTTTGCCAACCTTCCCGCCAAAGACATTAAAGTGTCTTCATCTCGCACATCGGTTGCTACACTTTGGAGTAACGCATCAAAAGGAACACTTCGCTTTCTTTCCAAAGGTCGAGAATCGGTTTTATCCGACTCACACACCCCCACTACATCCACAATCACGAATTGTTCTTTCACTTCAGCATCCGGGGTGACACCTTGAAAATCAGTTGAATTAATCGTGCGGGTTCCCCGTCCTTTCATTTGTTCAAAATAAATCCGCGATTTCACATCCCGCAGAAAAATTAAACATTCCAGAGGTTTAATATCTGTTCCCGTTGAAATCATATCGACAGTCACAGCAATGCGAGGATTATAAGAGTTACGAAAACTGGCGATTAAATCTTCGGTTTTCTCCCCAGTTGTGCGATAAGTAATCTTTTTACAAAACTCATTTCCCTTCCCAAATTCTTCCCGCACAATTCGCACAATATCTTCCGCATGGGAATCATCTTTAGCAAAAATCAAAGTTTTCGGAACCTCAGTTCTCCCAGGAAATATCTCCGTAAATAATCGCTCTTTAAACGTGCGAATCACCGTGCGAATTTGGTCAAGAGCAACCACAGACCTATCCAACTCCTTCGCAGGATAACTTAAATCCTCATCCAACTGCTGCCAGCGAACAGCGCGAGTTTGCCTATTTCTGGTATCAATATAAAACCCCGCTTGAATCGTGCTACCTTGTTCCGTAATCTGGGTACGAATCCGATAAACCTCATACCCCACATTCACCCCATCAGCCACCGCCCGTTCGTGGGGATATTCCATCACCAAGTTTTGATTAAAAAAGCCAAAGGTTTGTAGAGAAGGTGTTGCCGTTAGCCCAATAATAAACGCATCAAAATATTCTAAAACTTGCCGCCAAACATTATAAATCGAGCGGTGACATTCATCGGTAATAATAAAATCAAAAGTTTCGAGGGGAATCTTCGAGTTATAAACCACATCCTTGGGTTGCTGGTTTTCTTCATTCCCATCAAACAGAGATTCTTCCTCACTCTCTGCCTCAAATTCAGCCTCTCCCCGCAACATCGAATAAAGACGCTGAATCGTGGTAATACAAACCTTATTCACCGGATCAATTGTATTAGACCTTAACAACTGCACGTTATAAAGTTCCGTAAACTTCCGCCCATCATCGGGGGTAACATACTGCTGAAATTCTTTCTCGGTTTGCTCTCCTAAATTCTTCCTATCCACCAAAAACAAAACCCGTTTCGCCCCTGCTAATTTAATCAGCCAATAGATAAAACTGACAGCCGTATAGGTTTTACCCACCCCCGTCGCCATTTGAATTAAAGCTCTAGGGCGATTTTCCTTAAAGGAGTTAAATAAACCCGAAATCGCTTCTTTTTGGCAATCTCGTAAATCCTCTGTATCAATTTCGGGTAACTGCTGCAACCGTCCTCTCAGGGTGTCCGGTTCTCTTAACCATTCCTGTAACGTTTCCGGTTTGTGGAAAGCGAATACCCGTCTTGAGCGATAATCTGGATCGCGAGCATCTCGAAAATAAGTTTCTTTGCCTGTGCTTTCATAGATGAAGGGTAAAGGTTTCTGGTGACAGGCGAGAGTTTTGGGTAAGTTAAAGGAATATTTGTCTGATTGTATTTCTACACCACTGAGGGTTTGACCTACAGGTTTCGCTTCAATAACTCCAACAGCTTTGCGGTTAATGAATAGCAGGTAATCCGCGAACCCAGACTTCAGGGTATATTCCCGCACCGCAATTGCCAACCCTGCACCCAAGTTGATTTGGTCATAGTCTTGAACGTGCCAACCTACATTGGTGAGAAGTTCGTCTATTATTTGCCTAGCTCGTGCTTCGGGTTTCATATCGAAGATTTTACCAAACAAACATGGACAAACTCTGTATCTTTCAACTTTGAACGGAGAGGGTGGGATTTGAACCCACGTTGACGTTGCCGCCAAAGCGCATTTCGAGTGCGCCGCATTCAACCGCTCTGCCACCTCTCCAACAGGTGCATGATATATCATAGCGCTTTTTTCGATAAACTGCCAACCCCTCAAAGCAGAGAAGCTCGATCTTCTGTTAATTCGAGCGTTGTCTCAAATTGCCCGTCGGCAGTCAATTGGATGGCCCCACTACGGCTGGGATTGTAGATCTGAGTTTTGGCTTTTTGCAAGTAAGTGGCAGTTTCCGGATCGATCGCGCTAGAAGTAGCGATCGCAACTCCTGGTTGTAGTACTTTCAGCAGTTCGGGCGTTATACGCTGTCCAGACCACCAAAGCACCAAATTCTTTGACAATTCTCTTTTCCTTGCCAAAAGTTTTTGTTGATCCGGCTGAATATCTCCCAATAATATCCAACTTTGTTCTTTAATCTGGAATTGCAATATAGGAAACTCCACATTGATTAATTTAATTGTTGTCGAGCCTATCTGCAAAGTTCGATCTGCTGTCAAAGGTTGGTAATTTGCCTGACCGAATTGGACTGGATTGAGAGAAGGCTTACTGTTAGAGTCGTTTGTGGACGAAATATTACCGTAAAAATTTGCAATAGGCAAACGTTCCTGGATTATAGACCATCCTCTGCTTGTTGCCTGCTGGGTAGTTGTAGCGATCGCCCAATCTATTTTATTAATGCCTTCCTGCTGCAAAAAAGGTAGTATAGCAAAGCGGGCTGAATTACTATCTCCACTATTAATTAATGCCACCTTGCCTTGGTCTTGAATTACCATTACAGGTTCCCTACCTGTTGCCAGCACGGTCACCTGAAACAATGTTACCGATTCTTGCCAAATTGGGATAGCAACAAGAGCGATCGCCACAATTCCTGCCAACCACCAACGACGATGCCACCAACGTAGAAGCCAAACTAAACAAATTATTCCGTAGAGCGCTATTAATTGCAACATAGATATAGCTCCAACTGCTACAGAATTACCCGGTAACTGGCAAAAATATTCTACTAGGGCAATCAACCAGTGAGTAGGGTAATACAGCGTCCAAGCTAAAGCGCTTCCTGCCAACGGCCAAATCAATGCTGCTATTGCACTGATAAACCCACCTATACTGATAACAGTCACTAAAATTGTCGTCGTTATATTAACCGGTAAGCTGTAAGGAGAAATTACTTTAAAGGCGTATAATTGTAATGGTAATGTCCATAACGAAGCAGCAATTGGAATAGCTATTACAGAAGCCAATACGGGGGGTAACCAGTCCAGCCATTGTATTATTACTGGCGCTGTTACTAACAATCCCAAGGTTGCCAAAAAACTCAGTTGAAAGCTTAAATCCCAAATCCACAGAGGATTGAAGAGCAGCAATATAGTGGCAGCGATTAAAAAAGAACTAAATTGCCTAATTTTTCGCTTCATTACTAAAGCAATTAAAGCTCCTACTCCCATTATAACCGCTCGTAACACAGGCGCTTGTAACCCTGCCAAACCTATAAAAAACAAAAGAGCTGTAATACCAGAAACAAATTGCACTCGTAATTGTAAACGTCTTGTCAGAGCTAAAACAATACCCAAAATAAGCGATACTTGAAAGCCCGATGCTGCTAAAGCGTGAGCTAACCCAACCCTAGCAAATTGGTCTCTGATTTCCGGAGATAAATATAAGTTTACTGTTTGACTTCCCAGAACCATTGCACTGACCAATGGCCCTTCCGGAATCCCCAACCAATGTGTCTGGGAGCGAATAATTCTTTGTCTGATCGTCCACCATCCCCATTGAGAACTGGCTTGTTCGTTAATTAAATTAACCTGACGACCTTTGAGACCTGCAAAAGCACCTTGTTGAGCTAAATAAGTTTTAAAATCAAAGCTGCCTGGATTGGTGGCGGATTCGGGTTTGTATAAAATACCTGTAACTCCGATCGTTTCGCCAGGATATAAACCTGTGCCTTGAAGTAACGGTACGGTCACATACAATTTGCCTGTAACCTCTTTGCCTACCTCCACAGGGCGATCGGTACCGACAATTTCATCGAGTTGCGTCACATTTAACCAAAATTGTACTCTTTGACTGCGGGTGAGGCGGGGCATCTCCTCTATTTTGCCCCGCACCGTGACTACTTGTTCGAGAGCTTTTTCTTGCAAACCAATGTCATTAGTTGCTGGTTTTGGTACTTTTGTCTGGAAATACAGACTTGCCAGCAATCCGACAACACCTGCTGCCACCCATAACCAGGACTTAGGCCCTTTACGCCACAAACGCGGCACCAGTGCTGCCGTTCCTATACCTAAAACAAGTACGGCGTAACCCCCCCAAGGAGGAAAAGCCGTAAATAATAGGCCAAGAATATAGGCCAGACACAGAATAACACCGCTTGTGGCTGTTCTCATGATTCAAGGTTCGTTTCTAGATTGACAAACCCAGCTTCAACCCCAGCACAGCATGAACGAACAACAAACAAAGTGCTGTAGTGCCCAAATAGGCATGAACCGTGCGGAACGATACTTTATCGTTGCCAAAGCGGGTCAGAGCGATCGCGGCGTTGATACCCAGCAGTAACAATACTACAGATCCTGTCCAAAAATGAGGGCTATTTAGTATTGCTTCGTGCTGCATCACCAAAGACAAGACCCCACCGGTGTATCCTGCTGCCAAGAACAGAAACATCCAAGGTGCCACTTTACGATGATCGGATCGACTTTTATTTGCGGTATTTGTATCGCTAACTAAACGTCCGCGCCATCCAGCCCATCCTACAAAGCTACCCATCACGAAGATGACTATCGACATCATCAGGGGATGTCCCCAATGAACTATAGGATCGGGAAGTCCCATGTTTCTGAATACATCAGCTATTGGTTCTAGAAGTTGGCTCAGATTACTCACTGTTTCCAGACAATACTCAGTTCTTAGTTTTACTTATGCGATCGAAGTTCGGAATTTGGGTATTATAGATGGGGAATTTTTCCCATTCCCCAATCCCCTTCATTAAGATACCAGTTGAACTGGCAACTGCTGCACAGTTTCCTGAGATTTTAGCAGTGGAAAACCAAGTTTTTCCCGTTGTTGCAAGTAAAGCTGCGCTACTTGCCGTGCCATATTGCGAATTTTACCAATATAGCGAGTCCGCTCGGTTACAGAAATAACTCCTCTAGCATCCAACAGATTAAAAGTATGAGAACATTTCAAAACGTAGTCAAGGCTCGGTAAAACAAGCCCTCGCTGTATTAATTGCTCTGCTTCCTGCTGGTAGAGGTTAAAGAGGGTAAAGAGCATATCTGAATTGGACGCTTCAAAGTTATAGACACACTGCTCTATCTCACCCTGGAGGTGAACATCTCCGTAGGTAAGGTTATCCGTCCACCTAATTTTGGCGATCGCATCCGTTTCCTGAAGATACATCGCCAATCGCTCCAGCCCGTAGGTGATTTCGATTGACACTGGGCGACAATCGATGCCGCCGCACTGTTGGAAGTAGGTAAATTGGGTTATTTCCATACCATCTAGCCAGACTTCCCAACCTACACCCCAAGCTCCTACTGCGGCGTCTTCCCAATTATCTTCCACAAAGCGAATATCCCGCTCTTCGGGACGGATACCCAGTGCCCTCAGAGAATCCAGATATATCTCTTGGATGTTATCCGGTGAAGGTTTGATCAGAACTTGGTACTGATAGTAGTGCTGAAAGCGGTTCGGATTTTCGCCATACCGTCCATCTCCCGGACGGCGACAAGGTTCCACGTATGCAACTGCCCAAGGTTCGGGGCCGATCGCTCTTAGAAAGGTATGAGGATTCTTAGTGCCTGCACCTTTCTCTATGTCATAGGGCTGGGCGATGAGGCAACCGCGATCGCTCCAAAACTGGCTTAGCGTAGCAATGACCGACTGAAAATTCACAAATTTTTTCCTGTTGCGCTTTTACTGACTCCATCATTTTGGCCTAAAAGCTTGCTGGTAAAAGCTTTTAAGCCATTTTAAAAAAATATTGGCAAACCGCTTGACACTCCTTGGCAGACTTGCTACATTAATAAAGCGGCGAGAGAAACGCAGCGAAAGCGGCGGCTCGAAACGCACCGAACCTAGAAAAAATTAATAGTTTGAAAGCCAG